>CANGMH010000201.1 GCA_947454005.1 Verrucomicrobiota bacterium | reverse complement strand
GACGCGCTGGCTGGGGGAACCCGCGGTGACGAGAGCGGGGAACTCCTTCTCCAGCGCGAGGAGCTCGGCGAAGAGGACGTCGTACTCGCGGTCGGAGACGGCCGGGGCGGCCAGCACGTAGTAGGCGTGGTCGTGCCGGAGGATCTCGGCGGTCAGGGCGGCGTGGCGCGTCGATGCGGCCTCGGGCGTCATGCGGACAGCGTGGCCGAGCACCGGCGCCGAGAAAAGCCCGGCGACAGGGCCGCTCACCACTCGATCACCGCCGCGCCCCAGGTGAGGCCGGCGCCGAACACGACGAGCAGCACCAGGTCGCCGCGCACGATACGGCCTTGGCGGACGGCCTCGTCGAGCGCGATGGCGACGCTGGCGGCGCTGGTGTTGCCGTAGCGGTCGACGTTCACGAAGAGCTGGGAGGGATCCGCGCCGAGCTGTTCGCCGACGGCGTCGATGATGCGCTGGTTCGCCTGGTGCGGGATGACGCACTTGATCCGCGAGATGGAGAGCTCGCAGCGCGCCAGCGCCTCGGTGGCCGCGGCGGCCATGGCGTTGACGGCGTTCTTGAAGGTCTGCTTCCCGTCCATGCGCAGGAAGTGCATCCCCTTGGCCACGGAATCCGCCGTGGCCGGGCACGCGCTGCCGCCGGCGGGCTGCTCGAGCAGGCCGGCCTTGCCGCCGTCCGACCCGAGGCAGGTGGTGAGCAGGCCGTGGGCGTTGGGGCGGTTCTGGAGCACCGCGGCGCCCGCGCCGTCGCCGAAGAGCACGCAGGTGTTGCGGTCGGTCCAGTCGATCACCGAGGACATCTTCTCCGCGCCGATGACGAGCACGGTGTCGTAGGTGTGCGAGGCGACGAAATGGCTGGCGATATCCAGGGCGTAGACGAAGCCGCTGCACGCCGCCTCGATGTCGAAGGCCGCGGCCCGGGTGGCGCCGAGCTTCTGCTGCACGAGGCAGGCGGTGCTCGGGAACAGCATGTCGGGCGTGATGGTCGCGACGATGATCAGGTCGACCTGGTCGGGCGTGATGCCGGCGTTGGCCAAGGCCCGCTTCGCCGCCTCGGTCGCGAGGTCGGAGGTCGCCTCGCCGGCCGCGGCGATGCGGCGCTCCTTGATGCCGGTGCGCGACGTGATCCATTCGTCGCTGGTCTCGACGATCTTCTCGAGCTCGGCGTTGGTCAGGATCCGCTCCGGCACATGGGAACCGACGCCGGTGATGGAAACCGTCCGCAGGTGCGGGCGGCTGGAGCGGGGATGTCGGAAGGAGGTCATCGCCGGTTCAGGTCGCGGCGGCCGGCTTCGCGGTCGCCTCGGTCGCCATCGCGATCTCGCGCACGATCGTCTCGTTGAGCTGCCGGTCCACCAGGCGCGAGCTTTGCCGGATGGCGTTGGCCAAGGCGAACCGTTTCGCCGAACCGTGGATCTTGATGACGGTGCCGTTGATCCCGAGCAGCGGCGCGCCGCCGTAGGTGTCGGGGTTCATCCGCTCCTTGATGTGGCCGAGGCCGCCCTTGGCGAGGAGCGCGCCGATGGTCCGCAGCGGATTGGCGGTCAGCTCCTCCTTGAGCAGCGCGCCGAAGGTCTTGCCGAGGCCTTCCGAGGTCTTGAGCACGATGTTGCCCACGAACCCGTCGCACACCACGACATCGACCCCGCCGGTGAACAGGTCGTATCCCTCGCAGTATCCGATGCAGTGCAGATGCGTCCGGCGGACCAATCCGACCGCCGCCCGGGTGAGCTCGGTGCCCTTGGTCTCCTCGGTGCCGTTGCTGAGCACGCCGACGCGCGGTTTCTCCACGCCGAGCATGGCGCGGGAATAGACCGATCCCATGACGGCGAACTGGAGCAGCGTCTCCGCCGGGCACTCCGGGTTCGCTCCGCCGTCCACGAGCACCCAGGCCGCGGTCCGGGAAGGCATGATGCAGGCGATGGTCGGGCGCTCGACGCCTTCGAGCGTGCGGAGCCGGATGGTCGAGGCGGCGACGATCCCGCCGGTGTTGCCGGCCGAGATGACGGCGTCCGCGTGGCCGTCCTTGATGAGCTCGACCGCCCGGAGGATCGAGCAATCCTTCTTCTTCCGCAGCCCTTGGACGGGCTTGTCCTCCATGGTGAGGACCTCGCTGGCGTGGTGGATGCCGAACCTAGGGTCGCGGAGCCCGATGCGCTCGGCGATCGGGCGGAGCTCCGCCTCCGGTCCGACGACGGACAGGGTCCGGATCCCGGCGTCGGCGGCGAGTCCGATCTTCACGCCCTGGAGGAGTTCCTCCGGGCCGTGGTCGCCGCCCATGACGTCCACTGCCAGGCGCATAGAAACGACGGAGCGCCGGACCGCCCTCGGCGGTGCACGGCGCTCCCAAGGCCGGTCAGGCCTGCGCTTTGACGGTGACGACCTGGCGTCCGTTGTAATAGCCGCACGATGGGCAGACGCGGTGCGGGATGTATGCCGCCGCGCACTGCGGGCAGGAATTGAGCTGCGGCAGTTGCAGCACGCTGTTGTAAGCACGGCGCATCCGCTGACGGCTGCGCGACGGTTTACGTTTAGGGACGCCCATAAGTCGTGTTTGTTTACAGTTTCAGTCGATCCAACGCGCCCCAAGGAGAACTGCCGTCGGACGGCTGGACCCCGAGATGCGAATCGCGGGCCTTGGCCTTTCGGGCGAGCCCGCGACAATCTGGTCTGCACAACGGGTTCGCTGGCAGGCCGAGAAAAATGTCCTCCCGCAAAAGGGGCGTCAAGTCGGCAATATCTCCGTCTTTGGGCACGGCCTCCTCGCCGGTGAAGGTCGCGAGGGCCGCGAACCGGGGTATCCCGAGCTCCGACCGGAACTCCTTCAGGCATCGCGCGCAGGTGCAGCCCAAGGTGATGGAGAGCTTCCCGGTGACCGCCAGGTCGGGTCCGTTGCGCTGGACCTCGATGTCGTAGGACATCGGCGACACGAACCGGACCAGCGGATCGGTGAAATCCGCCGCGAAGTCGTCGACAGCGAGTTCGCCCGCGATCCGCGTGGGACCCGATTCGAGCAGACGTACGTTGACCGTGAGCGGCATGGCCGGACTTTCGGTCGTCCGTGACCGGGATGCAACAGACGGTTGGCGTCCGCCGGCGTCCCGGTCAGCGGCGATGGAGGCGCACGTCGCCGGCGTCGATGGACAGCTCGGGCGAGTTCGTCGACAGGGCCGCGGCCGGGTAGTTGGTCCGCCACGGATGGAAGCTGCCGTGCTGGACGGAGAGCCCGAGGTCCAGCCCGACCTCGCCGAACGAGAAGAGCAGCGCGAACCGCTTGCTCGGGAGCGTGAACCGGCCTTCGCCGTCGGTCCGGGCGTGGTCCTGCATCTGCAGGAGCTCTTCGCCGCCGCGAAGGAACTCGCCGGTGCCTTTGCGCCAGGTCCAGACCTTGCGACCGACCCGCGCCCAGCGCACCGGGCTCCCCGAAGCGTCGTCCACCACGCGGCCGGTCACGCGGGGCGCGGCGAGATCGACCGAGGGGCCGTTGAAGGAGGCGCATCCTGTGGCGATGCCGGCGAGCACCGCGATGCAAGCGAGTTGTCCGATCCGCATGGGCCGCACGATAACCACGCCGAGCCGATCCGTCACGGTCTCGGCCGCATCCCGCGCCATGAATCGGCTTGTCGGGCCGTCCGGAGATGGTCTGCTGGCGCCGTGGACCCTTTTGCTCCTGCCTTTGCCGGATCCCTCGCGCTCGCGTGGATCGTCGCGCGGGCGGTGCGACGGGATTGGCTCGAGGTCCACGAGCAGGACCGAGCGGCGGCTTCCCGCGATCTCGCGCTCTGGACGGCCCGTGGCCTGGTCGCCCCGATGGTCGGCGTGGCGGTCTGGAACGTCCTGGCGCTGGCCGGTCCGCCCTGGGGCCTCGAACCGCTCGCGCCGCAGGCGGTCGGCACAGGGCGGATTTGGAGCTTCTTCATGGGGACGGCCGCGGCATGCTATCTCACCGCGTCGGCGTGGACCGTGGTCAGCGAGGCCTGGTTGCTGCCGGTCTTGTTCGGCCGGATCCGGCGCCGCCGCGATTTCTGGGAGAACACGGCGATCCTCGGTGGATTGGTCGTCCCGTTGGTCGGGTTCCTCGCCTACCGGTCATGGTGGGCGCTGATGGTCGCGGTGCTCGCGGGCGGTCTTTGGCTGGTCGTCCGCGCCGCGCTGCCCTTGGTCCATCGGCCGCAGATCTCCTATTCGCGGGCCATCGCCAAGATGAAGTCGGGCGACTACGCGGTCGCCGAACAGGAGGTGTTGCTCCAGCTCGACGAGAAACAGGACGACTTCGCCGGCTGGATGATGCTCGCCGAACTGTATGCACGGAACTTCGGTCAGCTGGCGGAGGCCGACCGCACCGTGCGCGAGCTCTGCCGCGATCCCCAGACCAAGCCGGTCGAGATCTCCAGCGCCTGCAACCGTCTCGCGAACTGGCATCTCGACCTGGGGTCCGATCCCGCCGCCGCGAAACGGGCATTGCAGGAGATCGTCCGCATCCTGCCCGGCACGCCCTTCGCGCGCTCGGCCGAGGCGCGGATCCGCCAGCTCCCCATCGACGTCGCCGAGCTCGAGGAACGGCGCCTACCGCCGTCCATCCGGTTGCCCGCCCTCGGTGACGCACCGGTGCAAGGGATGGCTCCCAAGGCCGGCCACGCCGAGGTCTCCGGAAAACGGGCGGAAGCCAAGAACCTCCGCGCCCGGCTCGAAGCCCGCCCCGAAGATGTCGCGACCCGGCTCCGTCTGGCGCGCCTGCTCGCGGAACAGCTCGGCGACATGGACGGCGCCCTCGCCCAGCTGCGGTCCCTGAGAGAAGCCCCCGACGTGACGACCGCCCAGCGAGCGGAATGGCTCGCCTTGGAGGCGGCCTGGGCGTTGAAGATCCGCCGCGACGAACCGGCCGCACGACGCCTGCTCGGTCAGCTGGCGGCCGAACATCCGGGGACCCCGCAGGCGATCGCGGCACGCCGTCAGCTCGATCTGCTCGACCGGCCGGAAGAATCGGCGGACACCACCGCGAAGCCGCCCCCTCGCATCGTGGTCCGCGTGTCCGAGGCCTGGACGGCCGGCGCCGCGACCCCGCGACCGACGACGAGCGGTTGATCTTTTTCCTGCCCAAAGCGGATCCCGTCACCGATCGTGGCCCCCCTCCCATGGATATGAACCCGAACCCGCCGCGCCGTCTCCGCCGACCGGTCCGCCTCTCCTTCTGGCTCGTCTGCCTGCTCGCCGTCGTGTCGAGCGCGCCGGCCGTGGCGGCACCCGTCCGCATCCTCGTCTGGGACGAGCAGCAGCCGCAACAGCGGATGACCTATTCGAACTGGCTCGGCGGACAGATCGCGGCCCACTTGAGCGCTCGTCCGGGTTTGGCCGTGAAGACCGCGCGCCTCGATGATCCGGAGCAAGGGTTGTCCGCCGCCGCGCTCGACGATTGCGACGTGCTGGTCTGGTGGGGACACGTCCGCAACGGCGAGATCTCCGCGGCCAAGGGACGCGAGATCGTCCGGCGCATCCAGGACGGCAAGCTCTCCTTCCTCGCCCTGCACTCCGCCCACTGGTCCACCCCGTTCATGGAAGCGATGAACTGGCGTGCCCGCGAGGATGCCCTGAAAGCCCTCGCGCCGGCCGATCGCGCCACCGCCGTGTTCCGCGAGACGAACCTGTTCGCCAACCTCCGCACCGCGCCGAAGTACACCGACCGCCTGTCGCCGTCGGCCATCTATCACAAGCCGACGGGCGGTCCCGTGCAGATCGACCTGCTGCTGCCGAACTGCTGTTTCCCGGCGTACCGGCCCGATGCGATGCCCAGCCAGGTCCGGGTGCTGATGCCCGGGCATCCCATCGCGCGCGGACTTCCCTCCGGCTTCACCATCGCGCAGACCGAGATGTACGACGAACCGTTCCACGTCCCGGCGCCCGACGCGGTGGTGCTGGAGGAACGCTGGGAACGGGGCGAGTGGTTCCGCAGCGGGATGGTCTGGGAGATCGGCAAAGGGAAGGTCTTCTACTTCCGTCCCGGCCACGAGATCTATCCGGTGTTCAAGAACCCCGACGTGCTCAAGGTGCTCGACAACGCGGTGCACTGGCTGGGCGCGAGGAAGTGACCCTCACTCCGTCGGGTCCCGGTCCGGATCGGGCCGATCGCGCAGGGCGCCGGGAAAATCTGTTCTGGCTTGGCGGCGTCCGCGCGCGATAACTTCGCTCCCGTAATCCCATGAAAGCTTCCCGCCATCCTTCGGCCGCGTTCACGCTGATCGAGCTGCTCGTGGTCATCGCCATCATCGCCATCCTCGCGGGCATGCTGCTGCCCGCGCTCGGCCGGGCCAAACAGAAGGCGCTGGCCATCCGCTGCAACAGCAACATGCACCAGATGGGCATCGGCTATCACCTTTACGCCGACGACAACCGGGATTCGTACCCGGTCTACAACGACTGGGGCACGCTCGGCGGCAAGAAGGGCGTGATGAGCCTGCACGGCGGCCTGACCGCGGCGACCAACCGCCCGATGAACAAGTACGTGTCGGCGGACGAAGCCTACAAATGTCCCGCGGACAAAGGCGATTCGCTCTGGATCTCCACCTTCCCGAAAGGCACGAAGAGCTGCTACGACGCCTGGGGAAACAGCTATCTCACCGTCTGGTCGGTCGAGACGCTCCGGGTGAAGCACGTGACCGGTGATTCCAGCGCCCCCAATTCTCCTGCCGGCAAATCGATCAAGACGAGCGAGATCGCGCTCAGCGCCTCGAACAAGCTGGTCCAAGGCGATTGGCCATGGTGGGCCGACCGCGACAAGAAGGACCTGGCCAGCCAGTGGCACAACTACAAGAGCCAATACCGGTTCAACGTGCTCTTCGGCGATTCCCACACGGAGTACTTCCAGTTCCCCAAGGAGGCCTACCAGTGGAACTACACCGGTCCGGCGCCGGATCCGAACTTCAAGTGGTGGTGAGCGCGGGCCGTCCGCGCGGATGTGACCGTCCGCGACCCGTTCGCCCCCACCGTCCCGATCAAGCCCTCTTGGCGTCCGGATCGGTTTCGCTCGCCCTGGATGCGGCCGCGAACGACGCCTCCAGTTCATCCAGATGCCGGTCGAGCGTGTATAGACCGGCCATCTTCCTCGCGCCTGTCCGTAAGGTCGCGTAGGCGACCGGATCCGCGAGGCAACGTCCGATGGCACCGGCCAGCCCCGAAGCGGTCGGCGGATCTGCCGGCGCCAGGTGCCCGTTGACCCCTTCGTGGAGCCAATCCGGTATGCCTCCGACGCGGAACGCCGCGCTCGGCACCCCGAAATGGCCGGCCTCGAGACCGACTTGGCCGAACGGCTCCGGCCAGATGCTCGGGACAACCAGCACGTGGCTGTCGCGGAGCAACCGGTCGCGCTCGACCGGTCCGATCCAGCCGGTGAACGTGCAACGGATACCCTCGTGACGGCGCATGATCTCCTCGGCGCGACGGCTCCAACGGATCCGGTCCGGTCCGTCGCCGGCCATGCAAAGTTCCACGGATCGCCCTGATCCCGACCTCACCATCGGCAAGGCGTCCAAGAGCAGTCCGCCTCCTTTCAAGGATTGCATCCGGCCCATGAACAAGAGCCGGACCGCGCCGGATGGAGACAAAGGCATGTCGCCGGCTCCGGACAACGGGGGGAGCACCGGCAGGTGGACGATCCGGACCCGGTCGCCCAACCCGTGCCGGCGGTATTCCTCCGCCATATGGGAGCTGGTGACGACCAGCGCCCGGCATCGCCGGATCGCGGTCAGCCGTTCCGCCGAGCTCTGGTACCCGCGCCAGAGGGTCGCCGGGCTCAGTCCTCCGCATCGACGGGGCAGATAAAGAGCCAGGCACGCCGCTCCGAACCGCCGCGAGCACGGCGACGTCTCCGGCCACCGGCGCACCTTCGCCCCGCTGATGCAGGTCCCGAAGTATCCGTGGGCAAAGTAGACCTCGGGCGCGATCCGACCGGCCCGGCCTTCGAGCCCGATGTCGGCGAGACCGTGGTTGAAGACGATGTCCGGCGCCCACTCCCTCATGCGGGCCAGCCAGCCTTCCGTCCCGAGCGTCTCGGAGCAGTACCGCGGGATCTCCGGGTCCTCGGAAAGCAACGGGCGGTCCGCCGGAGCCTCCGATT
>CANGMH010000200.1 GCA_947454005.1 Verrucomicrobiota bacterium | reverse complement strand
TGCCGGCGAACTGCTGCCACGCCGAGACCTGCGGCGGCAGGTACTCCAGCCCGGTCGACGTGCCCGCCAGATATCGCGTCGCCACCGCCAAGGCGGAGCCTGGCGGAGCCGAAGCGGGGACCTTGAGGCCCAGCTCGCCCGGAGCAAAGGCGACCACCCGCTCGACCTCCAGACCGAGGGCCGCGGCGCGCGGGGCGAGTTCCGCGGCCAGCCGGTCCGCCGCCGCGCCGGTGCCGAAGATCCGCAGGCGGCACAGGCTGTCGCGCACGGTCGGTGGCAGCTGGCCCGTGGTCACCCGGAGCTCGCGTCCCACGCGATCAGCCGGCACCTGGGCCTCGGCTCCCTCCCCTTGCACCGCCGGTTCCAGGATCCTCAACGCCGCGATGCCCCCGCCGGCGACCGCCAGGAGCGCGACATCCCGGGCACCGATGAAGAGCGCCACCACGCCGCCGCTTCCGCCGGTCTTGCCGGGCGGTTGCGATGCCGCGACGCCGATGGTGAACGACACGGGCGTGAGCCGGGCCGCGCGCAGCATCGCCTCGATCTTCGCGATCTGCTCGAGCGGAACCGCCAGCTGCGTCGCGTGCACCGGGCCGCCCGCGACCTGCGACCGGGAGACCGCGATGCCCAAGGCCTCGGGCGGGAACGGAAATCCGTTCTCCGCCTCCAGCTGGAGCAGGCCCCGGGTGTCCTCGTCGGAGAGCTCCGGCAGCACCGACTGGAGCGAGAGCACCCAGCTCGCCGGCAGCGCGACGACGCACCGGCGCTCGCGGATCTCCGCGGCGTCGAGCATCGCCTTGAGCTCGGCCCCGAGGACCGCCGGGTCCGCCTTGGCCGGATCGGCGCTGAAGATGCCGGCGGCCGTCTGCGCGATCCGGGCGGCATCGCCGTCGCGACGGACGACCACCGCCTCGACGCGCGTGCCGTCGAAGGCCAGGCCGAGCACGGCCTGCGGACGCTGTTTCTGGAACCAGTCCTTCATCGGGAGCCCATCGCCAAGGTTTGCAATCGTGAACGTGCCTGCCTCCCGAGCGCCCAACCGAGGTCGCCGAGGTCCTGCCGGTAGATGATCCGCGGCGTGCCGGCCGAGAGGTCGAAGACGAACCGCGCTCGCCGATAACCGCGGCCGAGGTGGCCGACGGCGGCGATGTCGGCGGAGAAGTGGTGGCTGCGGCCGGTGATGTACCGGCCGGCGCGGGCGGCGTTCTGCGCCCCGAGGAGCTCGGCGGCCCACGTCACGGTGTTTTGTCTCCCCGCGTTCGATTGCCGGTGGGCGACGAGCGTCGGGGCGAGCTCCGTTCCGATGCCCGGGATGCAGGCGAGCACCTGCTCGCCGGCGGTGTTGATGTTCACGAGGCCGCTCGGCGCGTCGGTGCCTTGCGCGGAGTAGAGGTCGCCCTCGACGAGCGCGAACTCGTCCGCGGTCATCCGGCTGCGCATGTAGAACTCGAGCACGCTGTTGATCGTCACCGGTTGCCCGCCTTGTCCGCCGCCCGGGCCGCCCGCGCCTCCGCCGCCGAGCAGTCCCATGACCTGGTTCCCCCGCGCCGTGCCGAGCGCCGTCTGGAGGAGCGTCCGCAGCTGCGCGTTCTGGCCGGGGTTCTGGCGGATGTTGATGCGCGGCGTCCCGTTCGTGGTGGTCAACGGTTCCTTGGCGGCGACCGTCACGAACTCGAGGATCCCCGGATCGAGGCGGCCGTTGCGGTCGTCGACCGGGAGGGAAGCCGTGCCGTCGTTCTCGTTCACGTCGAGCACGCCGTTCCGGTTGAGGTCCTCGCCGTAGAGGATCTCGGCGTCGGCGCCCTCCAACAGGCGCAGCTCGTCCACGCTCTCGAAGGGCGCGTTCTTGCAGTGGTACGGCGGGTTCTTGAGCAGGTAGGTCTCGTCCTCGGCGCCCAGTTCGGAGACATCGCTGTCGGCGTCGCGCCAATCGACGATCGCAGCGGCCAGCTCCGGGGTCATGCGCGGCAACAGCTGCAACATCGCGGCGGTGGCGGTGTTCAGGTCGAGCTTCGACGCCTCGTCCACCAGCGCGAAGTAGGGCTGGTCCGCGGTGACCTGCGCGGGCTGCTTCGGATCGCGGCCGATGAACCAGAACGTGGAATCGCCGACGGCGGCCGCTTCGTGCTGATAGGTCGCCGGATCGGGCAGCACGCCGGGAGGGTCGAGCTTGCCGAGCAGGTAGGTGGCGTAGCGGGCCGCGCCCTCGATCGCTTGGTCGGCCTCGAGGGCGGCGGCGCGGTTGTCCGACGCGCGCAGGTCGAGCGCGGAGGTGTTGCCGAAATAGAGCGCCAGCGCCACCAGACCGAACGCGACCCAGAGCGTGATGATGAGGGCGGATCCGCGTTCGCCGCGCGGACGCGGACGATCGGACGCGGATGCCGCGGCGGCGCGGCGCGGAAGTCTCACGGCGCACCTCCCGTCGTGCTGGTCGAGCCGGTGCTGTTGGTCACCGACGCCACCATGACCGGCACGATCATCTGGATCGACCGGACCGCTTGCGCCGGGCCTTGGCGGACGCCCGGGGCGAAGGGTTCCGGAGCCATGGCGATCTCGACCTTGATCGCCTTGGGCAAGGTCGTGGCGTCGTTGGTGGAGTTCCACGATGTCCGCCACGTCGTGCCGTCGTAGAACGACAGGTCGAGCCGCCCCACGCCGGACATCAGGCGCTGCTCGTCGGCCTGTTCCTCCGAGACGGGGCCGAGGTTGCGCTTCACCACGCGGACGAGGTCGCGTCCGGCGGAGACCGTCCGGTTGGTCGGATCGCGCAGCACGTAGGCGACCTTCTGGATATCGGCCCACGGCGATAGGTCACGGAAAACCCCCGACGTGGTGTGGATCTCGGTGCCGACGTCCTGTTGGTTGATGCCTTGGATCGTTGCCGCGCTGTCGAGGATGCCGGCGTAGGTGCCGCCGGGCATGACGATGCCGGACAGATCGCGCCGCAGCGTCGCCAAAGCCAGCTCCACCGGCATCGCCTTCGCAGCGGAATCGGCGGTCTTCTGCCGGAGACGGATGGCGCCGAAGAACACGCCGTTCACGGCCGCCAGCACGAGCGCGAAGATGACGATGGCGAGCAGGACCTCGATCAGGGTGAAAGCGCCGTGGCGAGGAAGCGGGGTAGTAGCGGAGGCACGACCGCTTGCCCGCGTCCGCGCTTCTGGAATTCCGATCGCGACGGAACGGACACCCGCCATGGATGAGAGGAACTTCATGGCTGGCTGCTGTCGACCAGGGTGCTGAGGCTCACGTCGTAGTCCTTGCCCTGGACCTGGTAGGTCACCTGCATAGTCAACAGGCGCAGGGCGTCCTTGTCCCAGGCACGGCTCTGCAGGTTCCAGCGGAACTGGCGTGCGCCTTCCTCGGCGACGCCGCTGGAGGCGGACTGCTTCCACTGTCCGGTGACGACCATCTCGTTCATCAGGCGGTCCGCGACGCGGGCGGCGACCGATTTCCGCTCGGCGACCTGGCCGGCGAGGTTGGCGACCTGGATCGCCTTGACCGCGACGGGGATCACGATGGCGAGGAACGCCATCGCGGCGAGCGCCTCGGCCAACGTGAAGCCGGCGCGGCGCCGGTCACCGGCCGACGAAGGCGACGTCGTTGGTCTGGACCTCATAGCTGGCACGGTTCTGCGATCGCGTGATCCAGACAGAGCTCCGGGCGCTGGCCGGACCGCCGGTGCGTTCGCGTTCGCGGAGATAGAAGCTCTGCGGACTCGATTCGGCGACGAAGCCGTCGGGCTGGAAGCGGATCGAGACCGCGCCGGCCCCGAGCCCAAGCGTCCCGGGCAGGACGGGCACCTGCGGTCCGGCGACGCGCTCGCGCGGATCGAGCTGCAGCTCGACGTCCTCGGCGAGCTGGAACGTGACCGCCTTCGCGTCGCGCGCCGAGAAACCGTATTCCTCGGTGAGGCCGTAGGCGCGCCGGACGGGATCGAGCCACAGGAGCATGGGCACGCCTTCCGACACGGCCCGGCTGCGGGCGTAGCGGGCGAGCGCCAGGAACCGGGTCGATTCGGAATCAAGTTCACGGCCGCGGAAGAAGTTGCCGAGCGACGGGGCGACGAGGGCGATGACGACCACGAGCAGCGTCATCACGAGGATCAGCTCGATGAGCGTGAACCCCGCGGCCCGGCGTCGTTCAGCGCTTGTTGGAGCTCCAGTTGTTGATGTCATCTTCGGTCCCCATCTGGCCGTCGGGTCCCATCGACGACACGTCGTAGGAGGTCGGGTTGTTCTTGCCCGGGCACTCGTAGACGTAGTCGTTGCCCCACGGGTCCTTCGGCACCTCCTTGAGGTAGGGCCCGCGCCAGTTCTTGGCGTCGCGCGACGCCTGGACGAGGTCGTTCAGGCCGCTCTTGCCCTTCGGATAGAAGCCGTTGTCGACCTCGTAGGCGTCGAGCACGGTGGCGAAGCTGGAGACCTGCGTCTTCGCGGCGGCTTGGCGGGCCTGCTCGGTGCGGCCGGCGAACTTCGGGACGACGATGGCCGCGAGCACGCCGAGGATGACGAGCACGAGCAGCAGCTCGATGAGGGTGAAGCCGCTGCTTCGCCGGGAGTTCCGGGTTCTGAGTTCCAAGTCGCGGGTCGGTGTCTTCATGAAAACGGGGTCTTTCGGGTTCGGGGGATTCTTTCGCGGGTCACTTGATCTGGTCCTGGAGCGAGAAGATCGGCAGCACCATGCCGATGACGATGATGCCGACGAGGCCGGCGACGATGAACAACATGAGCGGCTCGGCCAAGGAGACTGCGGCCTTGAGCTGCCGGTCGAGGTCGCCCTCGGTGACGTTGGCGATGCGGACCAGCTCCTGGTCGAGCCGACCGCTCTCCTCGGCGACGGCGATCATCTCCAGGGTGGCGCCGGAGAAGAGCACGCGGCAATCGCCGAGGCTCGGCCCGAGCTGGCGGCCTTCCTTCACGCGTTCGATCGAGTTCGAGACGGCATCGACGAGGATCTGGTTGCCGATGGACCGGCGCGCGACGTTCAGGCCGGCGATCAGCGGGACCCCGGCCCCGAGGAGCGTCCCGAGCATCCGGCAGAAGCGCGACATGGCGAACTGCGCCACCAGCGGTCCGACCACCGGCGCGCGCAGGATCCCGCCTTCCCACGCACGCCGGCCCGCCTCGGAGGCGAACCACGTGCGCAGCATGAACAGGCCGATGCCGATGCCCAACGCGCCGAGCAGCCCGTAGGAACGCATCGCGTCGCTGATGCCGACGATGATCCGCGTGATGAGCGGCAGCTGTCCGCCGAAGCCGGAGAAGATCAGCTGGAACCGCGGGATGAAGAAGACGAGCAGGAAGACCAGGACCGCGACGGCGAGCACCAGGATGATCACCGGATAGAGCAGCGCGTTGACGACCTTCGACTTCATGTCGCCCTCGCGCGCCTGGAAATCGGCGATCTGCGCCAGCACCACGTCGAGGAAGCCGCCGGTCTCGCCCGCCTCGACCATGGCGACGTAGACCCGCGGGAAGGTCTCCGGATGCCGCGCCATCGCGGCCGTGAGCGAGAGCCCGTCCACCACGCCGTCGTGGATCTGTCGCCACTTCGAGCCCGCCAGCGGCGTCGCGGCTTCCTTGGTCATGATGACCAGCGCGCGGCTCAGCGGGACGCCGGCGGCGAGCAGGCTCGAGAGCAGGCGGGTGAAGTTCTCGAGGATGCGCGGCGTGATCTTGCCGGATCCACCGAAGGCGATCTTCGGGCCGGCGGCCGGCTTGGTCGCGGCACCGGCCTCCTTGCCGGTTTCCTTGGGTTTGGCCGCGGATTTCGCGGGCTTGGCGGGGCCACCCGTCCCGCCGCGTTCGGTGAGCCGGATCGGCCGCAGTCCCCGGCCCGACACGAGCTTCATCGCCTCTTGGCGGCCGCCGGCCTCGACCTCGCCCTCGAGGGCCCGGCCGTCGGCTTGCAGCGCTTTGTAGGTGAAGAGCGGCATGGCTTCAGGCGCGGTCCACCGCGAGCTCGGCCACCGACGCATCGCCGCCGGCGCGTCCATCGGCCGTGGAGCGCGAGACCTCCTTGGCGGTGGTGACGCTGAGCACCTCCTCGACGGTGGTGATCCCTTGGCGGACCAGGCGCCAGCCGTCCTCGGCCAACGTCCGCATCCCGTCGCGGCGACCGGCGTCGCGGATCTCGTCGGTGGACGCGTTCCGGAGGATCAGCTGCCGGATCTCGTTGCTGGAATCCATCCACTCGTAGATGGCGTGCCGGCCGTGGAAGCCGGTGTTCCGGCATTCGCGGCAGCCGACCGAGCGGTAGGTGGGATGCGACGCCGGGATGCCGAGCCGGGCCTTGAAGGTCTGCGCCGTCGGCGAGTCGTCCACCACTTTGCACTGCTTGCAGAGGACGCGGACGAGGCGCTGGGCGAGGACGGCCTCGAGCGACGAGGCGACGAGGTAGGGCTCGACGCCCATGTCCACGAGGCGCGTGCAGGCGCCGGCGGCGTCGTTGGTGTGCAGCGTGGAGAAGACGAGGTGGCCGGTGAGCGACGCCTGCACCGCGATCTGCGCCGTCTCGGCGTCGCGGATCTCGCCGATGAGGATGACGTCCGGGTCGTGGCGCAGGATGGAGCGCAGCCCGCGGCCGAAGGTCAGCCCGGATTTCTCGTTCACCTGGATCTGGTTGACGCCGCGGAGCTGGTACTCGATCGGGTCCTCGATGGTGATGATCTTGCGCTCGGTGTCGTTGATGGCGTTGAGCGCGGTGTAGAGCGTCGAGGTCTTGCCGGAACCGGTCGGTCCGGTGACGAGCACGATGCCATGCGGGAGCTGGAGGACGTGTTGGAAGCAGGACAATTCCCGGGCGTCCATGCCGAGGTCCTTCATGCCGCGGAGCGTGGAGTTCTGGCGGAGCAGACGCATCACGACGGCCTCGCCGTGGAGCATGGGGATGATCGAGACGCGGATGTCGACCTCGGCGTCCTCGATGCGGACCTTGATGCGACCGTCCTGCGGCAGGCGTTTCTCGGCGATGTTGAGATGGCTGAGGATCTTGACGCGGGAGACGATGGCCGGCTGGAACCGCTTGATCTGCGCCGGCACGGGGACCTCCTGGAGCACGCCGTCGATGCGGTAACGGATGCGGAGCTCGTCCTCGAACGGTTCCAGGTGGATGTCGGAGGCGCGCAGCTCGATGGCGTCCTTCAGGAACTGGTTGACGAAGCGGATGATCGAGGCGTCCTCGGCCTTCGAATCGAGGTCGCCGTCGTCCTCCGCGCCCTCGTCCACCACCTGGAAGCCGGCGCCTTCCTCGGCGAGGGTGTCGATGGTGTCGGCGCCGACGCCGAGGCGCTTCTTCATCTCGCGCACGATGGCCTCGCGCGGCGCGAGCACCGGCTGCAGGCGCAGGCCGGTCATCGTCTTCAGCACGTCGAGCCCCTGCGTGGAGAAGAGGCGCGAGGTGGCGATCTCGACGGCGCCGTCGACGCGGCGGAGCGGGAGCAGCTCCTCCTTCAACAGGATGCGCGCCGGGAAGAGCGAGAGCACCTGCTTGTCGGGATCGACGTCCTCGAGGTCGGAGAACGGCAGCTCGTATTCCGCCGCGAGCCAGCGCAGCACCGCGGCCTCCGAGCCGTCGGGCGCCGCCGCGGGACGCGCGGACATGGCGAGCGCGTCGGCGGCCGACAGCTGCCTGTCGGCCACCATGCGTGCGACCAGTTGCGAGAGAGGGCCGGCGTCAGCCATGCGTTCGTCGTCGGGGATGGGGCCCGCCGGGACGGGACGTCACTTGAGATATCCGGCGAGGACGGCGGCCGCCTCCTGCTTGGCGGTCAGGACCTGGCGGAGTTCGTCCTGGGCCTTGGCCAGCTTGGCTTCCTTCTCCTTCTGGGCGGCGCGGTACGCGGCGAGCTTGGCCTTGATGTCGTCGGCCGACGCGTTGTTGTCGATGGCGCTCTTGAGGGCGGTCGCCTCGGCGCTGGGTTCGCCGCCGAAACCGCCGCGTCCGCCGCCGGGGCCGCCGGGGCCGCCGCGTCCGCCGAACATGCCCATGCCGCCGCCGCCGATCTCGCGGCGGGCCGCGCTGACCTTCTCGACGCGTTCGGAGATGATCTTCCATTCGGCGTCGTCCTTGACCCCGAACTGCTCGCGGACGCGCTCCATCATGCGGGCGCGCATCTGCTCGGGGGTCATGTTGGCGCCTCCGCCGGGG
>CANGMH010000199.1 GCA_947454005.1 Verrucomicrobiota bacterium | reverse complement strand
GTTCCGCGGCCTCGCGGTTGGCCCTGTAGTTCGCGAGCTGCTGACGATAAAGCCGCTCCATCAGCTCCAGTTCCTCGGCCCGGGGCGGACGCGCCAAGGTGATGCGGAACGCGTGTTCGAGCTGCGAACGGAGGTCGCCCTTCGCCTCGCGCAGGACGCGTTGCGCGAGACCGCGCGCGGCCTCGACGTACTGCGGATCGTTGAGCAGCACGAGCGCCTGCAGGGGCGTGCTGGTGCGGGGACGCGACACGGTGCAGACCTCGCGGTTGGGCGCGTCGAAGGTGGTCATCGCCGGATGCGGCAGCGATCGCTTCCAGTACACGTAGAGCCCGCGCCGGTAGAGGTCCTTGCCCTTGCTCGGCTCGTAGCTCTGCGAGCTGAAACCGGAGCCGAAGCCGATCGCTTCCCACAGGCCGGCCGGCTGGTAGGGCTTCACGCTCGGGCCGCCCACACGGCGGTCGAGCAGCCCGCCGACCGCGAGCGCCTGGTCGCGAAGGAACTCCGCATCGAGCCGGAACCGCGCTCCGCGCGCGAGCAGCCGGTTGTAGGGGTCCTTCTCCAGCTTCGCGGCCGCCACCACGCTGCTCTGGCGATAAGCCGAGGACGTCACCAGCAGGCGCATCATCGCCTTCACGTCCCACGGCTTGCCGCGCGTGCCGTCCGGCGCCGGGATCCCGTGGCTGAAGCCGCGGGCCATCCAATCGAGCAGCTCCGGATGGCTCGGCAAGTCGCCTTGGTTGCCGAGGTCGTTCGCCGTCTTGACGATGCCGGTGCCGAAGACGAGCTGCCAGAAGCGGTTCACCATCACCCGCGCCATCAGCGGATGCTCCGGGTCGGTGAGCCACTTGGCCAGGTCGAGCCGCGTGGCGCGCGCCGGATCCGCCTGCTTCAGCGGCGGCAACGATCTCGGCGTGCCGGGCAGGACCTTGTCGCCCTTGTGCTGCCAATCGCCGCGGATCAGCTGGAAGGTGTCGCGGGGCTTCTCCATCTCGGCCATCACCATCGTCTCCGGCACGGCCTTCTCGGCTTTCTCGAGCAGCCCCTTCGCATCGGCGACCCGTTTGGCCGAGGCCTTGGCGTCCGCCGAACGGTCCGCGACGAAGAACCGGGTCAGCGTCGTCCGGTCGTCCGGCGTCGCCTTGTCCTCGGGACGCGACAGCGCTTCTTGGAGGGGGACCGTCAGCGCTCCGAGCTCCGCGAGCCCCGGTGCGCTGCTCACGGAGAGCCGGAAATGCCCGGGCGCGTGTCCGGCGAACTTCGATTCGGACCGCAGCTTCACCCGCAGGCGCGTCCCGGTGGCGAAACCGAACGGCTGCTTGGCCACCAGCACGACCTGGTGTTCGACGCGGTTCTCCGGCTTGTCGCCGGCGATGGACCATCCGGTGTCCGCCTTGTCGTCGATCAGGCCCGCGGCGGAGAAGTCCTTCTGGCTCATGTCGGCCGCCGCGACGGTGAACTTCACCGGATAGCTGAGGACCGGCTCGGTCTTCAGGTCGAAGTAGAAGCCGTAGCCGCCGCCGCCGTTGACGACCTTCAGCAGCAGCTTGTTCTCGCCGGCGTGGAGCGACAGCTGCACGTCCTCCTGGTCCGGCGCCACGGCGCGCGACGCGTTGTTCGCCAGCACCTGCTGGCCGTTGAGCCACACGCGCAGCCCGTCGTCGCTGCCGAGCGACAGGTGCATGATCTGCGCCTGCGGCACCGTGATGGTGCGGAAGAGATAGGTCGCCGCGTTGTCGCCGGAGAGGTCGGTGACCTCGCGGTCCTTCCACTCCGGCTTCTCGGTCCACTTGAGCTTCCCGTCGTCGTAGGTCTTGGCGACGTCGACGTCGGTCTCGTTGATGAAGGCGCGGTTGAAGGCGTCGTTCTGGTCGTTGCCCTTGAACGGCCCGATCGCCCGCCACACCGAGAGCTCGGGCGTGGCCGCGCGCGGCTCGGACGACGGATCCGCCGCCTCGGCGACCGCCTCGACGCCGGTGAGGACGAAGTTGCCGTTGAAGCTCCGCGCGAACGCCTGGTTCGCCATCGCCTCGTGCGGCAGCACCTCGATGCGCAACGCCCGCAGGTCGCGTCCCTCGGTCGGCAACATCTCCAGGTCGTAGACGTCCTTGGCCGGGTTCGCCCCGCCCACCAGGATCGTGCGTCCCGGCAAGGTCTTGAGCGTCGATCCGCCGCTGGACTTCGTCTCGGACGGCGCGAGCGGCTGCCATCCCTCGCGCAACGCGCCGCGGACCGATCTCTCCCAGGTCGCCAGCTTCTCGGCCTCCTCGGCGGTCGGCGTGACCAGACGTTTCTCGTGCTCCTGCGCCAGCTTCTCGGCCTCGGCCTTGCGTTGGTCGATCTCGGCCTGCATCTGCGGCGTCGGGACGCGCAGGCTCGGGACCGGGTTCAGCTTCTCGCCGTCGAGCCCCTTCTCGGTGATCGAGTTGAAGAAGGCGTAGAACTGGTAGAACTCCTTGGTCGAGATCGGGTCGTACTTGTGGTCGTGGCACTCGGCGCAGCCGACCGTCAGACCGAGGAACGTCACCGCGGTGGTGTTGACGCGGTCCACGACGTACTTGGTCTGGTACTCGTCGGGATCCGCGCCGCCCTCGAAGTTGACCATGGTGTTCCGGTTGAACCCGGAGGCCACGCGCTGCTCGACGGTCGCGCCGGGAAGGAGGTCGCCGGCGAGCTGCTCGACGGTGAACCGGTCGAACGGCGTGTTCTTGTTGAACGCGCCGATCACCCATTCCCGCCACAGCCACATGTCGCGATGGGTGTCGATGTGGTAGCCGTTGGTGTCGGCGTAGCGCGCCAGGTCGAGCCACCACTGCGCCATGCGCTCACCATAGGCCGGTGTGTCCAGTAGCCGTTCGACCAGCTTCTCGTACGCACCCGGCGCGGTGTCGGCGAGGAAGGCCTCGACCTCGTCCGGTGTCGGCGGCAGGCCGGTCAGGTCGAGCGAGGCGCGCCGGAGCAGCGTGTGCTTGTCGGCCTCCGCTTCGGGCGCGAGGCCCTTCGACTCCATCTGCGCGAGGACGAAGCGGTCCACCGGGTTCTTGGGCCAGCGCGCGTCCTTCACCTTCGGCAGCGGCGCTTCGACGGGCGGAGTGAACGACCAGTGCCCCTTGAACTCCGCGCCGCCCGCGATCCACTGCCGGAGCAGCTCCGCCTCCTCCTTGGTGACCGGCTTGCCGGTCTTCTTGGGCGGCATGACGTCGTCCTCGTCCGTCGTGACGATGCGCTTGATCAGCTCCGATTGCGCCGGTTTGCCGGCGACGATGGCGCGTTTGCCGGACTTGAGCTCCTTGAACGGCGAATCGGCCACATCCAGCCGCAGACCGGATTTGACCTTGGCCTCGTCCGGCCCGTGGCAGGAATAGCACTTCTCCGAGAGGATCGGCCGGATCTGCCGCTGGAAATCGGGCTTGTCGGCCGCGCCGGCCGCGGACACGACCGACGCCGCCACGAAGGCGGACCACAGGAACCTGGCGGTGCGGGAGATCATGTCGGGACGATTTTGTGCGGACGTTAATCTGACGACGCTCCGAGGCAACCGGCGATTCAGCCGGAGCCGGAGGACGACGCGGCCGACGGACCGGACCACCGCGGGAAAAGGGGGAGGGCTCCGGAGATCCGGAAGGCAGGAAACGAACCCCGGTTCCGGTTTCCTCGTTCTCCGTGCCGGGCCCTGGCCTTCGTCCCCTTCAGTGCCGCGATTCCGCGGCGCCGCCGGTCGCGACGGCAGGGAGGTCGCCTTCGCCGAGCGTGCGGTGGAACAGCTCCAGGGCTAGACCGTAGCATTTCAGCGCCAGCTCCGGGTCGTAGCGATGGCCTTCGTCGCGCAAGAAGGCGTGCTGGCCGTTGAACTCGTGCCAGGTGAAGTCCACGCCGGCATCGGTGATCGCCTCGTAGATCTTCCTCCGGCCTTCGCGCGGCACATGCGGGTCCTGCCGCCCCCAGATCATCAACAGCTCGCCGGCGATGTCCTTCGCGCAGGCCAGCGTGTCGTCGCCGGTCTTGCTCAGGGAACCTTTGTGCAGGTCGGTCGCGTAGAAGCAGACCGCGGCCCGCACGTCGGCGTTCTTCGCCGCGGCGCGGAAACTCAAATGTCCGCCGATGCAGATGCCGAGCACGCCCAGCTTGCCGGTGCAGGCGGGATGCTCCTTGAGATGGTCCAGTGCCGCGCGGGTGTCGCCGTCGATGCCGCGCAGCTCCTTCTCGAGCTTCAGCGCGTTGCCGCGGTCCGCGCCGCCCTGGTCGTAGGCCAGCACGCATCCGGGCGCCTCGAACTCGTGCCAGATCTCCGGCACCGCGACCACGTAGCCGTGGCCCGCGAGCAGCGCCGCGGTCCGCCGGATCGGCCCGGTGACCTGGAAGATCTCGGAGTAGAGGACGATCCCCGGGTAACGCCCCTCCGCCTGCGGCCGGAAGAGGTGCGTGCGCATCGGGCCGGTGGGAGTCGTCAGTTCGACGACCTCGTTGTCGCGGAGGGTCATGGCGGCGAAGTGTGGGGAAACCGATCCCCGTCGCAAGCGTCGCGACGGGCCGAAGAGTGTGATCCGAAGCGGCGGACGCCGCAGCGGGACAGATGGAGAATCTGGAAAGCAGGAAAGCAGGAAATGCAGACCATCGCTGCCTCCCTTCCTGCGTTCCTGCTTTCCAGATTCATCAACTCTTCACCGCCAATGGCACTGTGCCGCTTCCCGGGCCTCCGATGGGCAGGCGCCACCTCTTGCCATCGCAGCGGGCCGCCCCGGAGCCCTGCGCGGAGGTCGTTCACCCGTGCTTCCGCGCGCGGTATTCGCTCGGCCGCCAACCGGTCCATTTCTTGAACGTGTTGGAGAAGACGAACGGGTTGGCGTACCCGACCGCGGTGGCGATGACCTCCAGCTTGTCGTCGGTCTCGGTGAGCAAGGTCGCGGCGCGACGCAGGCGGAGATAGGTCACCTGCTGCATCGGGCTGCGTCCCAGCTGGCGCCGGCACAAGCGCCGCAGATGTTCGCCGGAACAGTGCGCGGACTTGGCGAGACCGCCGAGCGACCAGGGCTCGCCGGGCTTGGCGGCGACGGCTTCCCAGAGCTTCGCCAAGCGGTCCTCCACGTGCCACGGCTGGGCGAACCGCGCGACGTAGCCGTGGACGAGTTCGACCCAGTGGTGGAGCGCCGCGGGTTGGGCGCCTCCGGCCTGCTCGTGGAAGAGGCCTTCGACCGCGGCCCGCAGCGGTTCCGCCGGGAACTTCGCCAGCACCGGCGCCGACGAGTTGATCGACGGTCCGTGCCCGGCCACGGTGTCGAAGCGCACCCAGGCGAACCCCCAGCGCTTGCCCGGCACCGCGTGGAACGCGTGGAGCACGTGCGGCGGCGCGAGACAGGCCATGCCCGCGACGCAACGTTGCCAACGTCCGTCCAACAGGATGCGCCCTTCGCCGGAGAAACAGGCGAGGAAGTGCGGGCCGGGCAGGTCCGTCCGCACCATCGTGTACGGCGCCGCGGCATCGGCGACGCCGACGTGGGCGATGCCGTGCGTCGCGAGCGAGGCGCACTCGGACACGCGCACGATCTGCTCGTGGGTGTGGAGCCCGACGCGGTGCGTCTCGACGAGTTCGGGATGTTGCATGGCGGAAGGCGGGCCAAAGGTAGCGTCGGTGCGCCCGGATCCAACGCGGGATTTCACACGTCCGGATCCAGGGCGCGTCAACCGTCTCCGGAGCGCGGGTCTCGTCGGAGGCCGCGCCTCTCGGTTCTCCCGGTCCAGGCCGCCGGGTGTCGCCGACCGGCGATTTTCCCCTTGTGATCCCGGCGCCGAGACCGCTTATCGGCCGCTCGTGGGACCTTCCCGTTCTACCCTGCCCGCGCCGGTCTCCCGGCGTCGCACGGCGTTCCTTGCGTACGTGCTCCATCTCGTCGCGGCGGTCTTCTTGGCGACGGCGGCGCACGCCGTCACCTGGGCGGAGATCCGCCAACGGGGCGTCCTCCGCTGGGGCAACGACGCCGAGGGCGGCGCACCCTACATCTACCACGACCCGCAGCGCCCGGAGACGCTGACCGGCTTCGAGGTCGATCTCGCCACCGCGCTCACCGCGAAGCTGGGCGTCGGATCCGGCTTCGTGCAGCAGAACTGGGACATGCTCATCCCGGCGCTCGGGGACGGCACGTCGTTCGACATCATCATCGCCGGCCTCGAGCGCTCGCCCGAGAACCTCGCGAAGATCGCGATGAGCCGGCCTTATTTCGCCTTCGGCCAGCAGTTGGTCGTCCGCGCGGACCAACCGTTGGTCGACTCGCTCGGACCGCTCAAGGGACGTCCCGTCGGCGTGCTCTCCGGGACGGTGTCGTTCCGCATCCTCGAAGCTCGCGGCGACCTCGACGTGCGGGTCTACCAGGACAACGTGAACTACTTCCGCGACCTCGAGGTCGGCCGTCTCGACGCGGTGCTCACCGACACGCCCATCGCCCAGGTGAACCTCGCCGGCAACACCAAGCTCCGGCGCGCGGGACCGCCCTTCGCACCGGGATCCTACGCCATCGGCGTCCGGCGCGAGGACGCCGCGTTGCTGCCCGAGATCGACCGGGCCATCGAGTCTCTGCTCGCCGACGGCACGCTGCAGCGCATCTACTCGAAGTACGGGCTCTGGACGACCGAACAGGGCGCGTTGCGTGCCTGGAAGGCAACGGAAGAAGGACCCGCGAAGGCCGGCACATCGACGCTGCGCGGATGGCGCACCTATCTGCCCATCCTGCTCAGGGCGGCGGTGACGACCGTCTGGGTGACCTGCGCCGGCATGACCATCGCGGTCGTCTGGGGACTCGCCCTGGCGCTGATGCGGGCCGATGGACCGGCCTTGGTCCGCTGGGGCGCGACCGCGTACATCGAGGTCTTCCGCGGGACACCGCTGCTGTTGCAGATCTACTTCATCTACTTCGGGCTCGCCCAACAGCTCGGCATCAAGCTCGGCGCGGGCGTCGCCGCGGTGGTCGCGCTCGGGCTGAACTACGCGGCGAACGAGGCCGAGAACTACCGCGCCGGCATCGAGGCCGTGCCGAAGGGGCAATCCGAGGCGGCGCTCGCGCTGGGGATGACCCGTTGGACGGCGCAGCGCCGGGTGGTCCTGCCGCAGGCGTTGCGCATCAGCCTCCCGAGCGTCACCAACGACTTCATCGCGATGTCCAAGGACTCGTCCATCGTCTCGGTCATCGGGCTGGTGGAGCTGACCAAGCAGTACCAGATCCGCGCCATCGACACGTCCGATTACATCGGCCTCGGCGTGATGACCGGTGGCATCTACCTGGCGATGAGCTACGCCGCGTCGGTCGCGTTGCGGCGCCTGGAGAGGAGGCTGCGATGATCCGCACGGAAGGCCTCGGCAAGAGCTTCGGCTCCGCCCGGGTGCTCGATGGCATCGACCACGCGCAACAGCGCGGCGAGGTGGTCGTGCTCATCGGCCCGAGCGGCTGCGGCAAGAGCACCTTCCTGCGCTGCCTGAACCAGCTCGAGACGCACGATGCCGGACGCATCAAGGTCGGCGACGTGACGCTGGAGGCCGGGGCGCGACCCGACCGCGAGAAGCAGCGCCGGCTCCGCCTGAGCTCCGGGATGGTCTTCCAGCAGTTCCACCTGTTCCCGCACCGCACCGCGCTGGAGAACGTGATGGAAGGGCCGCGGTTCGTGCTCGGCCAGACCGCTGCCGAAGCCGGTGCGACCGCGCGGGCGCTGCTCGCCAAGGTCGGTCTCGCCGACCGCTCGGACCACCGGCCGTCCCAGCTTTCCGGCGGACAACAACAACGCGTGGCCATCGCCCGCGCCCTCGCGATGAAGCCGCAGGTCATGCTCTTCGACGAGCCCACCAGCGCGCTCGACCCGGAGCTCCGCGACGAGGTGCTGCGCGTGCTGCGCCAGCTGGCCGACGAAGGCATGACCATGCTCATCGCCACGCACGAGATGCGGTTCGCCGAGGAGGTCGCCGACCACGTCCTCTTCATGGACGGCGGACGCATCGCCGAATCGGGCCCGCCCGAGCGGATCTTCCGCGATCCGACGCAGGAGAGGACCCGCGAGTTCTTGCGGAAGATCCTGCCGAAGGTCTAAACGGTGCGTCCGGGAAGTCGGGCGGATCCGCGGCCCTCGCGATGCCGGGCAATGTCCGGTCCGCGTAGCGGATTGAAAACGGCGGACTGGAAAGTCCGTACTCCCGGGACCGACGTCGCCGCG
>CANGMH010000198.1 GCA_947454005.1 Verrucomicrobiota bacterium | reverse complement strand
GGTTGAGGTAGCCTTTCAGGTGGGCGTAGAGCCCGCCCGCCACGCCGGCGAAGAACGATCCGACGACGAACGCGGTGATCTTGTAGCGGGTGGTGTCGAGGCCCATCGCCTCGGCGGCGACCTCGTCGTCCGCGACGGCGAGGAAACCCCGGCCGTAGGTGGAGTTGAGCAGGCCCCAGACGACATAGACCGTCACGGCCGCGGCGCCGAAGGTCCAGAACAGGTCGGTGTGGGCGGGCACGCCGATCAGCCCGCGGGCGCCGCCGACGGCGTCGACGTTCTGGAGCACGACCTTGATGATCTCGCCGAAGCCGAGCGTCACGATCGCGAGGTAATCGCCCTTCAGGCGCAACGACGGCGCGCCGACCGCGAGCCCCGCCAGCGCGGCGAGCAGGCCGCCGAGGAGCAGGCTCGCCGGGAAGAGCACCCATTGCAGCAGGGCCGGCGACCAGCCCAGCTTGGTGCCGAGCGTCGTGGTGAGCATCGCCGAGGTGTAGGCGCCGACCGCCATGAAGCCGGCGTGCCCGAGCGAGAACTGGCCGGTGAAGCCGTTGATCAGGTTGAGGCTGACCGCGAGGACGATGTTGATCCCCACGCCCATCGCCACGTCGAGCACGTAGGAATCCAGGCGCCCCGAGAGCGCGGAGACGACGCCGGCGAGGGCGAGGGCGGCGAGGAGCCAGAGTTGGGATCTGGGGAACATCGGATGCTCGCGGGCTAACGATAGATCTCCCGGCGGTGGCCGATGGTGATCACCAGCACTTGGAGGACCCGGTCGTGGACCTCGTAGATCACCCGATAGTCGCCTGTCCTGATCCGCCAAGCGTCACGGCCTTTGAGCTTCTTGACGGCCGCCGGGCGAGGGTCGTGCTCCAAGGCCAGCAACGCTGCGGAGACCTTCGCCTGCGTTTCATGCGGAAGCGCCCGAAACTGCTTCTGGGCCGACTTGACGAGGATGACGGTGTAGCTCACGCGCGACGTTGCTTGGCCAAGAATTCTTTCAGCGTGACGAACTCGCCGGCCGCCAGTTCCGCCATTGCCTTGGGTTTCGCCGCATCGTAGGCGCCGATGTCCGCGAGTTCCTCCTCCGCGTCGCGCAGCCGCCCGTACTCTTTGAGGCTCAACAGGACTCCGACCTGTCTCCCGCGGGAATCCGTCACGAACTTCGGGGCTTCAAGCGCGGTCGCGTTCATGTCTTCAGGCTATCCGTGGTGCGTCGGGTCAGGCAACTGTGGTGAACGTTCTAGACCTTCTCCACCCGGACCTTCCCGAGCAATCCGGCCGGGCGGAACAACAGGATCAGGATCAGGATGGCGAAAGCGATGGCGTCGCGGAACGTCGAGGCGCGGGTGCCGGACACGAAGGTCTCCACCATGCCGATCAACAGGCCGCCCAGCGCCGCGCCGGGCAGGTTGCCGATGCCGCCGAGCACGGCCGCGACGAAGGCCTTCAGGCCGGGCAGCGTGCCCATGAGCGGGTCGATGCTCGGATAGTTCATCGCGTACAAGATGCCGCCGGCCCCGGCCAGCGCGGACCCGAGCGCGAAGGTGAAGGAGATGACCGCATCGTTGTCGATGCCGACCAGCGAGGCCGCGGTGGCGTTGAACGACAGCGCGCGCATGGCGGTGCCGATGCGGGTGCGGTGGACGATCCACCAGAGCGCGCCGAGCAGCACGACGGCGACGCCGAGGACGATGAGCTGGTTGCTGGAGACGACGAGCGGACCGAAGTGGAGGTTCGTCTCCGGGAAGAGCCGGGGGAACGCCTTGGGGTTCGGGCCGAAACCGAGCTTCTGGTTCTGCGCCACGTTCTGGATGAGCAGCGACACTCCGATGGCGGTGATGAGCACGGTGAGCGTCGAGCGGTTCCGCAGCGGCCGGTAGGCGAGCTTCTCGATGATGACGCCGAGCACGGCGCACACGGCCATCGCCGCGAAGAGCACCGCCAAGCCGCCGGCCAACGAGCCGGCCCCGAGCTTCGGCGCGAGGTAGTAGCCCGCGTAGGCGCCGATCATGAAGACGTCGCTGTGGGCGAAGTTGATGAACCGCAACACGCCGTAGACCATCGTGTAACCCAGCGCGATGAGCGCGTAGATCGCTCCGAGCGAGAGGCCGTTGATGAGCTGTTGCAGGAATTCCGTCATCGGGTGCCGACATCCGCCGGCTCGGGGCGCAGCCTGATGGCCCGGCGTCGCGGTGGTCAAGGTGCCGCACGCGCGCCCTGCGGATCAGGGCGCCACCGTATCGACGAAACGGAACCGGCCGTCCTGCACGCGGATGATGGCGGCGGGCTTCCTCGCGTCGCGGTGCGCGTCGATCGTGACCCTGCCGGTGACGCCGTCGAAGTCCTTCGTCGCCGCCAGCGCGTCGCGGATGGCCCGGCTCTCGGCGCTGCCGGCGCGGCGGATGGCGTCCGCGATGAGCATCACGGCGTCGTAGCCGAGCGCGGAGACGCCGGTCGGGGCCTTCTGGAAGCGCGCGGTGAACCGTTCCACGAACCTGCGGCTCCGCGGTTCCGTGCTGTCGACCGAGAAGTGGACCGGGAAGAATGCGCCTTCCGCGGCCTTGCCGGCGATCTCGACGAGTTCCGGGGCCTCGTATCCGTCGCCGCCGAGCATCGGCACGGTGATCCCCAGCTGGCGGGCCTGGAGGAGGACCAGCCCGGCGTCGCCGTAGTAGCACGGCGCGAAGATGGCGTCGGGCGCCGCCGCCTTGATGGCGGTGAGCTGCGCCCGGAGGTCCTTGTCGCCGCCGGAGAACCGCTGGTCGGCCACGATCTCGCCGCCGTCGGCGATGAACCGTTGCCGGAAATAATCCGCGAGACCGACGCTGTAGGAAGCGCTCACGTCCACGAGCAGGCCGACGCGCCTGGCCTTGAGCGAACGCCGCGCGAAGGTCGCCATGACCGTCCCCTGGAACGGATCGGTGAAGCACACGCGGAAGACATGGTCGCCGACCTCGGTGACCTTGGGGTTCGTCGCCGCCGGCGAGACCACCGGGACCCCGGCCGCCTGGGCGATGGGCGCGCCCTCGAGGCAACGGCCCGAGGCGCCCTCGCCGATGATGGCCACGACGTGGTCGCGCGAGGTCAGCTTGCGCACGATCGTCGCCGATTCGCCGGCCTTCGACTGCGTGTCCTCGACGACGACCTCGACCGGGCGTCCGAGCACCCCGCCGGCGGCCGCGAGGTCTTCTAGCGCCAGTTGCACGCCCATGTGGGTGTACTGGCCGAGGCCGGCCTCGCGTCCGGTGAGCGAGGAGAACTCGCCCAACCGGATGGGGGCGGCGGAGCCGGGAGCGGCGGCTTCCTCGCGTCCGCAACCCACCCACGCGGCCAAGAGCGACACCGCGAGCAGGACGCCGCCGAAGCGGCGCCGCCGCGCTGCCTGCGCCGGGTCCTGAGCCGCCTCTGGGATCACGATGCCGTCACTTTCTCACTCCGCGTTCCGTGCTCCACGTCCGATCGGGGCCTCGTCACGTCGGTTCCCACAGGTCAGGGGCGGTCTCACGGTTCGACCGTCTCGAGGTAGCTGAACTTGCCGTCCTTCACCGTGATGATGACGGCGGCCTTGGTCGCGTTGCGCGAGGCGTCGAGGGTGGTCTTGCCGGTCACGCACGGGTAATCCTTGGTGGCGGCGAGCGCGTCGCGGACCTTTGCGCCGTCCGTCGAGCCGGCGCGCTTGATGGCGTCGGCGAGCACCATCGCCGAATCATATCCCAGCGCGGCCATCGCGTCCGGCGTCTCGCCGTTGAAGCGGGCCTGGAACGCCTTCACGAAGGACTGGACCTCCGCGCTCTTGGCCTCCGGCGAATAATGGGTGGAGTAGTAGGTGCCCTGGAGCGCCTCGCCGGCGATCTGGATCAGCTCGGGCGCCTCCCATCCGTCGCCGCCGAAGAGCGGGACGGAGAGGCCCAATTGACGCGCCTGGGCGACGATGAGCCCGGCCTCGGTGTAGTAGCCCGGGACGAAGATCGCATCGGGCGCCGCGGCCTTGATGGCGGTGAGCTGGGCGCGGAAATCCTTGTCCTTCGACGCGTACTTCTGCTCGACCGCGACCTCGCCGCCTTCCGCGGTGAAGCGCTGCCGGAAGAAATCGGCGAGCCCGACGGAGTAGGGGGCGGAGACGTCCGAGAGGATCGCGACCTTCTTGGCCTTGAGCGTCCGCTTGGCGAAGTCCGCGAGCAGCTTGCCCTGGAACGGGTCGATGAAGCAGACGCGGAAGACGTAGTCGCCGGTCTCGGTGACCTTGGGGTTCGTCGAAGAAGGCGAGACCATCGGGATCCCGGCGGCCTGGCAGATCGGTCCGGCCTCGAGCGAGCGCCCGGAGGCGACCTCGCCGAGCACGGCGACCACCTTCTCGCGGGAGATGAACTTCTTCACGATGGTCGCCGATTCGCCGGCGGTGGAGCGGTTGTCCTCGGTGAGATGCTCCAGCTTCCGGCCGAGCAGCCCGCCGGCCTTGTTGATCTCCTCGATGGCGAGCTGGGTGCCCTTGTGCGACGACTGGCCGAACGCGGCTTCGGTCCCGGTCAGCGACGCGAACTCGCCGATCTTGATCGTGCCGGTGCCCGCCGCACCGCCGCCGGCGCCTCCGCTCTCACCGGACGGTTTGCAGCCGGCGGCCAACGCGATGGCGGTGGCGAGGACGGCGAGGAATCCGCGGCGTGGGAACTGGAAGGTCTGCTTCATGGTGGGTCTCGGGATGGGTTCCGGTCTCGGGCTGCGCCTCGGGGCGGCAGCAACGGCCGGAGGCTAGGAAGCGGACGGTCCGAGGGGAAGCCGGTTTTGGAAGTTCCGGCGGGAGCGGGCGCTTTGGGCTTTGGTGGAGCCTAGGGGGTTCGAACCCCTGACCTTCTCGTTGCGAACGAGACGCTCTACCAACTGAGCTAAGACCCCGTCCCAAAAGCGGGCGGTTGAATGGCAGAGGCCCGGATGGAACGCAAGCATGTCGTTGAAGCATATTGCTGCGTCGTTTCGCCGCCCTGCCGCCACGGCCGTCGCCGTCCCGCGTTTGTCCGCGTCAGAGCGCGGCGACCAAGGCATCCAGCTTCCGCGCGATGGGCGCGAGCACCTCGAGGTCGGTGTCCGGTCGTCGCGGCGCGAGCGGATGCGGCGCGTCGGAGCCGATGATCCCGCGGAGCCGCAGGAACTGGGCGCAGGTGTGCTTGTAGGCGGGCACCGGCGAGCGGAAGGCGAACATGCCGAGGTACTGGAGCCAGTCGTCCAGCTCGTGGAAACGCTCGTCCCCCTCCGCCCAGAGCCGGTCGCGCGCGGCGAAGGCCTCGACATGGAAGGCCGAGAGCCCGAGCAGATAATCGCTGCCCCACATCACGAGGTCGATGGCGAGGTCGTTGCCGGTGTAGACGCGGAAGTCCGGCCGGACGGCATCGCGCGCCGCGAGCCGCTGCCACTCCTGGGAGCGCGAGAGCGAGCTGTGCTTCGCGCCGACGTGCTGCGGCACCTCCATCAGCGCGCGGAAGGTGTCGAGGTCCCAGATGCGGCCGAACGGCACGAACATCTCGCCCAGCTCGAACCCGAGGAACCGCGGCACGGCGCGGCCGACCTCCCTGAAGACGTCGACGAGAGCCGCGCGGTCCAAGGGCCGGACCGCGGAGCAGGGGAACAGGATCGGCGTGCCTCCCGCGGCGGAGATCGCGGCGGCCTCGCGGCAGTAGAGCGCCGCGGGATCGCCCGCCTCGCCTTCGACGAACGCGCCGGCGACAAACGGGCGTCCCCGGGCGAGCTCCTTCGTGAGCGCGAGCATCTCGGCGCGCTCGGCGCGGGTGAGCAGGTTCGCGTGGCCGGTGTCCATGTTGACCGCCGGCGTCAGGCCCGCGGCCCAGGTGCGCCCGACGAGCGCGGCCCAGGCGGCGCGGTCGGCGCGGCCTTCGCCGGTGAACGGCAGGAGCACGGCGGAGATGCCCTCGATCTGGCGGCGCGGACGGAGCGGTAGGATGGTCACGGACCGAGCAAAGCCGAGACGGCCGCGGAGCGGGAGGTCGAAATCTCGCGCGGCAGCGTGCTTGACGCTCCGCCGGGTCGTTCCTAGCTTCCGCGCCGGTCGGTGGCCGTAGATCAATGGTAGATCCCCAGATTGTGATTCTGGTTGTTGCGGGTTCGAGTCCCGTCGGTCACCCCACCTCCCTCCTATTTCCCTCCCGACGATCCTGCTGTGTCCCGACGACGGCTCGGCAGCAACAGTCCGATCAGAAGCTTTAAGTCGCGGCTATCGGCACGGAGCACGTTCCGCGAAATCGCGCATCCGGCCCCAAGGCGCCGTAGTCCGCATCGAGCCAACTTGAGGAAAGCTGCCCGCTCGGCAGGAACAGGCGTCCGGACGTCGCGATGGAACGCCCGCCGATCGGGTGCATCGGTCTGATCTGCGCCGGACGAGCCGGTCGCAAAGAAACGGTGTCCGCACGGCGGAGACCACCGATGGAACGCGGTTGATCCTGGATCCGACGATCGGGGATGGCCCTAAGATCAGCGCGCTTGCCGGGTGAATTCCACCAACCGTGCCTGCATCCGTTCCAGGTGCGGGCGCACGGCCGCGAAACGCGGCTCCGCCAGCCAGCCATCGACCACCGCCAACGCCGCCGCATCGTGCCGCAGGATGGCGTCGCGGGCGGGTACCGGCGAAGTCGTCAGCAGATTCGCCGAGACGAAGAAGTTGGCGTTCGGATACATGCCGGAGAAGGCATCGAGTTCGGTCCGGGAACGGGCAGGGTCGAGCAGATATCGTTCGAGCACCGCGCGCTGCGAAGTTTCGCGGACGTCGGCGCGGGCGAACATGCCGGCACGCGACCTCTCGCGTCCGGCCAGCGCCTCCGGGGCCTCGATCAACGCGGTCAGCACCGCCGCCGGATCGCGGGCGGCGAGGCGGTCGAGCGCGAGGAACGCCGCGTGGTTCGCGGTCGGGCCGTTCACCGGCTGCATCAGCTCCGTCAGGTCGGGCACGAACGCCGTGCCGCCGAGATGCACCGCGACATCGAAGGCCTCCAACCAACCGGTGGACGGCGCGGCGCGCCAGGCGTCGTGACGGAACAGGTCGTGGAGCTTCTCCGCGATCAGGTCGCGCTCTCCGGGTCGTCCGCGCGCGAGGCTGCGCAACGCGACGGCCCATTCGTCGGCGGAGGTCGGGTTGGCGAGGATGGCCTTGGCTTGCTCCGCCGCGGCGACGGGATCGAGGCGCTCCAGAAGGTCGAGCAGGAACACCCGCAACGTCGGCGCGCCGGCGAGCAGTCCGTCGTTGCCGAGGACGAACCCCTGCCGCGTCGGGGCGTCGCCGCCGTCGGCCAAGAACCCGCGGATGGTCGCGACGGCATCCTCGCGGCCCATGCCGGCCAGACGTGCGGCCAGGGCCTGAAGGCGTGCCTGGTCGGAGACACCGTCGCCCCCGGCGCGCAGATCGCGCAGCGTGTCCGCGAAGAGGGCGACGTCGCGCGCCGATGTCGGGAGCGCGGAGCCGGCGGTCGGTGTCGTCGCGGCGACCGCGGCGACCGGGTTCGTTGCCGGCACGGCAACCGCGGGCGCGTCCCGGCGGCCCAGATATCCGAGCACGATCGCCGCTACGATGCCGGTGAAGGCGATGGCGATGGCGGGATCTCGGCGGTCCACGGCGACGATGCTGCGGCGGTGTCGGCGGGCGCGGCAAGCGCGGGCACGCCGGTCCGTCCACGACCTTGTAGCCGCCGAAGTGACGAGGCGGATGCCGCGGAAGCTCGGGCCGTCCATCGCGACGTGGCCGGCCACCTCGTCATCTCGGCGGCCACGGCTTCATCCCCGGGCTTGGCGGAGCGCGCCGGACCGGGCCTACTGCGCCGGACACCGCCCGGTTTTCCGCCATGAACATCCGCTCCTTCCTGTCGCGCTTCGGTCGCGGGTTGCTGCCACTGCTCCTGCTGCTCGGCGGAGCCGGTCCCGGCCGCGTCAACATGCTCACGGGCCACGCGGCCGGCGCCGGGACGGTGGTGGCGTGGGGACAAAATGGATTTGGTCAGACAAATGTTCCGGCCGGCCTGAGCGGAGTGATCGCTGTCGAGGCAGGCGATTACCACAGCGTGGCCTTGAGACGTGACGGCACGGTGGTGGCGTGGGGCTACAACGGAGCCGGCCAGACGACCGGGACGCCCAACCGGATCTCCCCAGACCGGGAGTCGGCGGATCCGGACGTGCTCGACGGGGTGGTGC
>CANGMH010000197.1 GCA_947454005.1 Verrucomicrobiota bacterium | reverse complement strand
TCTGGGAGGGCGCGGTTCCACCCGCGCCCCATCTTCCTTCTCCGCCGCGCGCTCACCCGTTCCCGGGGCACGACGTCCATCCCAGGGATCCACCCAGGCGCTTCTTGCCGAGGAACAAAGCGCGCGAGTTGCAGGTCATGGAAACGCGCGCTACGCCTCGGCCATCGGGACCCGCCCCCTCACTTCCCCATCAGGTGCTCGAGCACGAGCTGGTCGAGGTCCTGGTAGTTGCGGTCGGCGATGAGCGCGTCGGCCTCCTTGGTCGGGAACGAGCGGGCCTTCTCGACCAGGCGCAGGAAGGTCTTCTTCGAGTTGTCGAGGTGCTTGAGGAAGTGCTCTTCGCGCGTGGTGCGGAAGGGATGCACGTCGAAGGCCACGTACTCGCCCTTGCGGCCGTAGCCGTTGCGCTCCAGCGCGCGGACCTGGTTGAAGGCGACCCGCAGGTTGGCCGAGCCGAACGGCTTGTCCTGGTCGAACTTCAGGCCGTTCTGGTCGTTCAGGTGCAGCGACCACAGCTTGCCGAAGCTCATGGCGAAATCGATCTCGTCCGCCGGATCCAGCCCCGCGAGGATGGAATGGGCCGACTCGATGAGCGCGCCGACGCGCTTCGGGTCGCGGGTGAGCTGCGCGATGGCCAGCGCGTGCCCGATGGTCGGGATGTAGGCATGGTCCATCGGCTCGTTCGGCTTGGGCTCGATGCACAGGCGGGCCTGCTTGTCGTGCTTGAGCATCGCGTCGAGCGCCTCGACGAGCAGCTCGGTGGAGCGGGCGCCGGATTTGGATTCGCGCAGGTAGGTGCCCTCGCGCGCCAGCCAGAGGACGATCAGGTCGGTGCCCAGCTCGCGGGCGATGTCGATGGTCTGCTTGGAGCGGTCGATGGCGTAGCGGCGCTGCTTCTTGTCGTTGGAGGTGTAGCCGCCGTCGATGGTCTCGGGCGCGAACCAGAGGCGGGGCGCGACCATCTCGGCCACGATGCCTTCGCCGTCGAGCCGCTTCTTCAGCTCCTTGGCCTCCTTGAGCACCTGCGCGGCGGACTTGGTGCCGATCTCGGGCACCGCGTCGTCGTCATGGAACATCATCGCCTCGAAGCCGAGCTCCTTCAGCGCGGCGAGCTTCCAGTCGAAGGTCTTCGCCGGCCGGGTGGTCGGGCCGTAGGGGTCGCCGCCTTCGCTGAAGTTCCAGGGTCCGACGCAGAAACGATATTGGGTGGGCTTGGCCATAACGATTGATGTGGCGGTCAGCGTAGGGAGACGACGGAAGCCGGGGCAAGGCAAGGTTGCGCGGAACGTGGGCGGCGACGTCGATCGGAGCGCCTTCACCGGGAGGGCGGACTTTCCAGTCCGCCCATGCCACCCCTTTCCAGAGCTCCGGCCTCATCTCGCGCCCTGCCGACCGCCCCTTTTTGGTCGCGTCGCGTTTCCCGTCCGCGCGGGTCCCGGTGACACCCGCCACGCCAAAAAGGGGCACAGGCCGCAGCCCGTGCCCCTTCCGGATAGATCAAACGGTCGGACGACCGTCGCGGTTCACTTGAAGTTCGCGGTGAGCGAGAGGTTCGACTTCATGGTGACGGTGATGGTCTTCGAGGTGCTGGTCACGCCGCCGGACCAACCGATCCAAGGCGAACCGGCATCCGGAGTCGCCGTGAGGGTGACCACGGTGCCGGCCGCGAACGTCGTGCCGGCCGGGTTGGTCGTCACGGTGCCTTTGCCCGTCTTGCCGACGGTGAGCTTGTAGGTCGCCGACGTCGTCGTGGTGCCGCCACCGCCACCGCCGCCGCCGCCGCCGCCGCCACCACCACCACCGCCGCCACCACCGCCGCCACCGCTAGAGACGCCGCCGCTGACGAGGGCCTTGTTGGCCACCGGGACGGACGCTTGGCCGCCGTTGGAGTTCCACACCGTCGCGGTCGTGGGCGCGGTGGTCATGAGGATGGAGCCCTTCCAGACACCGAGCTCCAACTGCATTGTGCCGATCGGGCCGCTCGCCGCATCGGTGCCGAAGGTCAGGATGCTGTTGGCGTAGCTGGTGTCGGCCTGGACCTTGAACAGCTGGGTGACCGGATCATAGCTCGCGGAAGTGATGGTGACGGTCGGGATGGGGTTGACCGTGGTCGTGGTGCTGAGGTTGCCGCCGTCGTAGGTGGCCTTCACGGACACGCCCTTGAGGCCGGGCACGACCGTCGTGGTCACGTTGAAGCTGGCGGAGGACGCGCCCTGCGGGATGGTGACGGTCGCGGGCACCTGCAGCGTGCCGGTGTCGCCGCTGGCGAGGGTGACGACCGCGCCGGAAGCCGACCGGACGAAGTTGTTCAGCGTGACCGTGCCGACGGTCGGCTGGCCGCCGACGACGGACGGGACGTCGATGCCGGCCAAAGCGATGATCGGGGCCGGGCTCAGCGACACCGTGGTGCCGACGCTGACGCCATCGAAGGTCGCCGTGACCGGGACGGTCGTCGCGACGGCGACCGGCGCGGTGTTCATCGCGAAGGAGAACGCCTTGTATCCGTACGGGATGGTCACCGTGGCCGGGACGGCGAGCAGCGTGGTGTCGCCGCTGGCCAAGGTGACGACGGCGCCGCCGGCCTGCGCCGGGATGCTCAGCGAGATCGTGCCGTAGGTGGTGAAGCCGCCTTCGACCGGGTTGGCCGTGACCGCGGTGAGCTTGACCACCGGGACCAGGGTGAGCGTTGCGGAAGGGCTGACGGCGCCGTCGGTCGCGTAGATCTTCAGGCTGGCCGGCGCGAGCAGCGTCGAGCCGTCGGTCGGCAGGCTGAAGACCGCATCGGTGCTGCCTTCGGCGATGGTCACCGGGGCCGGCGTGGCGACCAGCGTCGGGTTGGTGCTGAGGAACGACACGACGACGCCGCCGGCCGGGGCCGGTCCGCCGAGGGAGACGGTGCCGTCCACCGTGGTCCCGGGCGCCACCGAAGCCGCGGACAACTTGACCGACGCGAGCTGCGACGGGTTCGGCGCGCCGGGCGCGAAGACCACGGACACGGCGTTGCCCTGGATCAGCACACCGTTCTGGAAGGTGTTGTAGGCGTAGCCGACGATGTTGCCGGCGGCGTCGATGCCCGTCGCCACGCCGTTGGTGTATCCGGCGGGGAGGTATTGGTTGAGGTCCACGACGCTGTCCGCCGTGCCCGACCAAGCGAGCGCGTGGCGGACGGCCCCGACGGTGCTCGGCGTGCCGGTCCAGCCTTCACCGACCTGCTGGGTGGCGTTCATCGCGTTGATGCGCGATTCGGTGTAGCCGATGGGGTTCAGGTCCACGGCCGACTCGGCCGTGCCCGACCAGAGCAGCGCGTGCACGTGCGAGGTGCCCAGGGCGATGTAGCCCCAGCCGCCCTGTTGCGTGCCGGAGGTGCAGAGCGCCTCGGAGGCGTCGAAACCGACCGGATGCAGGTCCACCGCGCTCGCCGCGCTGCCCGCCCAGCGCATCGCCCGGCTGCCGATGTGGTAGGAGAGGAAATCGCCGTCGGTCCATGCGTAGGTGGACACGTACCCGACCTCTTCGCCGTCATGGACGCCGAGGGCGCGGGAGTACGGATAGGGCGAGCCGACCGGATGCAGGTCCACCGCGCTCGCGGCGGAACCGTGCCAGGACTGGGCGTGGGACCCGGTGATGAAGTACGTCTGGTTCTGCGCGTATCCGACCTGCTCGCCGTTGTGGACGCCGAGGCAGTACGAGAAGTTGTAGCCGCTCGGGTTCAGGTCCGCGTAGGTCGCCGCCGAGCCGGACCACACCACCGCGTGGATACCGTTCAGCAGGTAGGCCCAGCCGCCTTGCTGCGTGTCGTCGGCGCAGAGCGCCATCGACTCGAGCGAGGTCGGCGGATTGAGGTCGACACCGGTCAGCGCGTTGCCGGTGAGCAGCATGGCGTGCGGATAATAGGCCCCCGGGGCCTGGATGGCGCCGACCTGCCGGCCGCCGGCGGCGCCGGTGAGCTTGCTGGTGGCCGCGCCGGGAGGCGTGATGTCGTTGGAATGATAGCTCTGGGCCAGCGCCGGCAGCCCCGTGAGGAGCGCGCACGTCGCGGCGAGCAAGGAGTTGTATCGATTTTTCATGGATTCGGACTTTTGGGATCTTCGGTTCGGTTCCTGGGTCAGATCTGGAAAGGAGTGGTCGGGACGACGATGCTGCCGCCGGAACTGCTGCGGATCGTCATCGTGCCGGGATCGGAAGGGATCCATCCCATCACGGTCCCGCCGTAGCGGCTTCCGCCGCCGTTCTGCACCGCGCCTTGGAGCGTGCCGTCGGGACGATAGGCCTTGAGCACGGCGCCCGGGTCGGAACTGCTCGCCTTGATGAGCATCTGGCCCGACGGCCGGTCGTAGTAGCATTTGGCGACCTTGATGGTGTCGACCTTGGCCACCGTCGCGGAGCCGCCGCCCGAGGCCCGGACCGGGGTGAGGACCGCCAAGGATGCGAAGGCCGCGAGCAGGAGGGACGCGGTGAGGCCCTGCGAAGGAGGGATGGTGCGGATGGATCTCATGGTGTCTTTCCCGGGTCGCCTGCCGCCCTGATCCGGCGGAACACGTCGCACACATCCGTGTGCGCCCGTTCCCGCAGGACCCGGTGCCGAGGTCGGCGACCTTGGTACGACGGCAGGTTCCGGCCCGGTGGGAGGGTCCACAAAACCTTTAGGGTAACAGGGCTGTTACCTTAGGCGGGTGCCGGCGGAAGGAGCTTGATCGGTCGGGATGCGAAGAAGGGGCGCGGGTGCGGAGGCCCGGTTGGTCCCTTCAAGAAAACCGCGGCCTGTCGGATCGGACGTGGGGAGGCGCTCGGAGCTATTTTGCGAGAACAGCGCCCCGTCCCCTGGTTTTCGGCGTCCGCGGACTCCTGTCGAGGGGGCGCTAGAACCGGATGGTGAACTGCGCCGCGATGCTGCTGCCGGCGCGGCGCGGCGCGACGGTCTCCTGCTGGAATCCGTATTGCAGCTTCAGCTGCGTGTGCGCGGTGAAACGGAACCCGACCGCCGCGTCGATCCGCCACAGGTCGCGGTCCCAGGCGAACGTGCCGCCGTGCCCGTCGGGCACCGACGCGTAGAGCTGCTGGTTCCAGCGGAGCGCCGCGAAGAACCGGGGCGAGAATTTGTACTTCGCCTCGACATAGTAGGCCGCCACATCGGCGTCGCCGACGTTGGGCACCTCGAACCGGGATTCGTAGGCCTCGGCCCACACCTGCAAGTGGTGCAGCTCGAAGCGGATGTCCTGGGCGACCACGAACTGCCGGTAATCACCGATCCCGTGGCCCGCGGGCAGCATCGGGGCGGCTTCCGGGCGGAGGTACGGCCCGGCGCTGCCGGACACGCCGAGGTTCCACCGCATGTCCGGCCGATATCCGATCCGCGCGTTGTAGGTCGGCTCCCCGAAGCCGATCTCGGTCGCGTCCCACGATTCCGGGCGCGCGGAGAGGGCCGAGTTCTTCAGCTCGACGGCGTAGTCGAATTTTCCGGCGCGGCCGGACGCCGTGATGCCCGACCCGTACGCCGGGCCCCAGACGATGGGGTTGTACTCGTACTTGGGTTCATCGAGGCCGTGGACGAAATCCGCGGCCGCCGCCGGAGCCTCGTGGTCGTAGATGGTCGTGACGTTCTCGTAGAGCAGCGGCGCGGTGATGAAAGGGTTGTCCCAAGAGAGATGCCGCTGGCTCCAGTTGCCGGTGACCGCCGCGGCCTTGCCGACCTGGAGGTTGAAGCGCCCGTCCTCCCACGGCGTGAACCGGAGCGCGTACTCGTCGGCCCGGATCTCCGCGGTCTTGTCGGCCGGATCAAAGCCGCGGTCCACGCGGGCCTGGGCGAAGGCGTACCAACGGGCCCCGACCTGCGTGTCGAGGAAGAGGGTCAACCGCGGGTTGACCAGGCTGTCCCGCCCGGTGTCGAGCAGGCCCGGTGTCGGTTGCTCGAAGAGATAGCCCTCGACGTCGGCCAAGCCGCTCACCCGGGCGCGGACCTGGTCGTCGAAACCCGAGACGGTCAGCGCCTGGTCGAGCCGGTCGAAGAACGCGTCCGCCGTCCCTCCGGCGGCGGAGAGCGAGACCAGGCAGGAGCCGAGCATGGGGAGGACCGGTTTCATGCGGGGAGCGGTCCTCCGGGCGTCGGCGCGGCGGCGCGGAAACGTGCCTCGAAGTCGGTCCATCCCTCATCGGACCGGACCCGCCGCAGCTCGCCGCCGTGGAGCCGCGCGAGCTCGCGCGCCAGGTTCAATCCCAGGCCGTGCCCCGGCACGTCCTCGCCGACGGAGCGGCGATGGAAGCGCTCGAAGATGTGCTCCTGCGCCGCCGCGGGGATGCCCCGCCCGGTGTTGCCGACCGTCAACGACACCCAGCCGGCCATGGCCCGCGCGGTGACCTGGATCCGTCCGCCGGGCCGGTTGTACTTGCGCGCGTTCTCCAGGAGGTTCTGCACGATCACGGTGCTGTAGCGCCTCTCGCCGGCGATGCGGAGGCCGCTGGGGAAATCGGTCCCGACCTCGATGCCGTCGGCATCCGGCATCGTGCCCAGGTCGTCCAGGCCGGCCTCGATGAGATGCGAGAGGTCGATCGGCGCGAGCTTGAGCTGCAGGCGTCCGGCATCCGCCCGGGCGAGGAGCAACAGGTCGTCGATGACGCTGGTGAGGCGGTAGGTCTGGTGGACGAGCTCGGACAACTCGTCGCGCACGTCCGGCGCGAGATGGTCGCGGGCGAGCAGCTCCTCGAGGCCGGCGCGGAGGACCGTCACCGGCGTCTTGAGCTGGTGCGAGGCGTCCGAGGAGAACCGGACGGCGCGCTGGAGACCTTCGTTGGTCAGCTCCAGCTCCGCTTCCGCCCGCGCGCGCTGGATGCGGTTGAGCTCGGAGTCCACGGCCAGCTTCTCCACCGGCGCCGAGAGCCGGCGCGAGAAGACGTGGCTCGCGACCAGGCCGCCCACCAGCATCAACGCCCCTGCGCCCACCACCTGCCAGCGCAGGCGGCGTTGCCGGAGGACCAGGTCGGCGAGCGGATGCAGGCTGACCTCATAGGCCGGCGGGAAGAGCGAGCCGGGATTGATCTGCTCGTAGAACAGCAGGTGCGGCGCGCCCTCGATGTCGACGGAAAGATGGCTGCCGGACCGGCCGGGACCGCCGATGGCCCGGGCGACGACGGCGCCGAGCGCGGCCTGCGCCGGCTCGGGAAGGGACGGGAAATGCAGGCGGCCTCCCAGCCACAGGCCGCTGCGGATCCGTGCCCTGGACGCGTCGCCTCCCGGTTCCACCGGCCGGAACCCGATGGCCAGCGCCGCGATGGGTTCGTCCGTCTCCATCGAGATGATCGGCATCGCGACGACCTCGGCCACGCCGTCGCGCGCGTCGGCGGGATCGCGGAGCAGATAGCCGACCTGGTGCTCGCGCGTCAGCCCGGGCAGCGCGAGCCGGGCCTCCTCGTCGGCGCTGAGCGCACCGGCCGAGGACGTTCCCGACGGCGGGATCACCGCGCCCTTCGCGTCGAGGAAACGATAGAAGACGCCTTGCAACGCGCGTCTCGGGGAACGCTGGTCGCCTTTGGCCATCACGTCGCGCAGTTCGTCCTGCGCGATCGGGTAGAGCAGGTCGCCCGCGTCGTCCTCGATCGCCGCATGGATCCGCGGTTTCCGGACGAGCGCGCGGCAGAGCTCGGCGAGCGCCGCCTGCCGCAGTCCCTGGACGCCGTGCAAGGCGGCGAGCTCTCCCTGGAACTCCCGTTGGAGCCCGTTCTCCACGGCCGCCGCCAGGTCGCGCTGCGCGAGGTAGAGGCCGGTCGCCGTCACGGCCGAGACCAGGAGCATCATCGCCAGCATCAGCTTGGCGCGGAAGCTCCCGAACCCGCTCTGGGCGCGCTGGAGGGAAGGGGTCACGGGAGGTCGGCCTTCAGCGCGGCGCCGGCCGTCAGCTCGACCGGGACCTCCAACGTCGTCTTGCTGTTGATCCAGGCCTTCAGCTTGAAACGCCCCGCCGGCAGGCCCGCCAAGCGGAAACGGCCCTCCGGGTCGGTCGTGGTGAAATGCGGCGTGTCCAGCACGAGCACGAGCCCGCGCATGTGCTCATGGATGTCGCAGCGCAAGGTGACCAACCCCGCTTTGTCGAACACCTGCGCCGGGATCGGGCGCTCCTCGGGCCGGTAACGTCCGAGGTCGAACCGCTTCGCCGGCGAATAGGAGAAGATGTTGTGGAAGGTGTTGTCCTGGTTCGGGAACTCGACCTTCGTGCCG
>CANGMH010000196.1 GCA_947454005.1 Verrucomicrobiota bacterium | reverse complement strand
GAGCCGGTGCGGATGGTCCCGCATCCGGCTCTCGGGCGCCGGGATCCCGACGAGCTTGAGAAGCCGGACCACTTCGGCGTCGTCCGCGTGCCCAGGTCGGTGGAGACGCAACGATTCCTTGATCTGGTCGCGGATCCGCATCACCGGGTTCAGCGACGCGCCCGGCTCCTGGAACACGTAGCTGACCGTGCCGCCGCGGACGGACCGGAGCTCCTTGTCCCGCATCGTCAAGGTGTCGCGACCTTCGACCAGCACCTGGCCGCCGGCGTACCGGGCCGGCGGGGTCGGCAACAGGCGCGCGATGCTGAGCGCGGTGACGCTCTTGCCGCAACCGCTCTCGCCGACCAGGCAGAGCGTCTCGCCGGCGGCGATGGTGAGCGACACGCCGTCCACCGCGCGCGTCCAGGCGTCGTCGACGCGGAAGTCGACCTGCAGGTCGCGGAGTTCGAGCAAGGGGGCGGGCATGGCGCGGACTGGTGGGGACGGTCGAGGTGGCGGAGCGAGTTGTCGATGCTGCGGTTGATGGGCGCCGTGCCGCGTCGTCCGTCGCGGGTCGGCGGTTGAAGTCCTCGCGACGGGCGATATCTTTCCCGCGCCGCCATGATGAAGTCGCCCCTTTCCCTCGCGTTGCTTTCCGTGTTCACCACCGTGGCCGCCCTGGCGGCGTCGAAGCCGGCGGGCCCCGCGGCTGGTCCGGGCGAGGCGGTCGATTTCTCGGCGCAGATCCGTCCGATCCTCTCGGCGAAGTGCCTCCAATGCCACGGGCCGGACGAAGGTTCCCGCAAGGCGAAGCTCCGGCTCGATTCCTTCGAAGAGGCCACCAAGGAGCACAAAGGCGGACGCCCGGTCGTCCCGGGCGACGTCGCCGCGAGCGAGTTGGTCAAGCGCATCACGACGCATGACGCCGACGACGTGATGCCGCCGCCCGAGACGAAGAACCCGCTCAAGCCGGAGGAGATCGACCTGCTTCGTCGCTGGGTCGCGCAGGGCGGCCGTTACACGCCGCACTGGGCTTGGGAGAAGCCGCGCCGCGCGCCGCTGCCGGCGGTGCGGCAAGCGGCCTGGCAGCGGAACGGGATCGACCGGTTCATCCTCGCGCGGATGGAGCAGAACGGCCTGCGTCCGTCGGCCGAGGCCGACCGCCACACGTTGGTCCGCCGGCTCTCGCTCGATCTGACCGGCTTGCCGCCGTCCCCGGAAGAGGTGGACGCCTTCGTGACCGACCGTTCGTCCGGAGCCTATGAACGGTTGGCCGACCGGTTGCTGTCATCGCCCCATTTCGGCGAACGTTGGGCGCGTGTCTGGCTGGACCTCGCGCGTTACGCCGACTCGTCCGGCTACGGAAGCGATCCGCTCCGGCCGAACATCTGGCCGTGGCGCGATTGGCTGATCGACTCCCTGAACCGTGGCCAGCCGTTCGACGAGTTCACCCGCGATGTCATCGCCGGCGACCTGCTGCCGGACGCCACCGACGCGCAGCGGACCGCCACCGGTTTCCACCGGAACACGATGACCAACACCGAGGGCGGCACCGAGGACGAGGAATGGCGCGTCGCCGCGGTGAAGGACCGGGCGAACGTCACCGCGCAGGTCTGGATGGGCCTGACGATGGGCTGCGCCCAGTGCCACACGCACAAGTTCGATCCCATCACCCAGCGCGAGTACTACTCGTTCTACGCGTTCTTCAACCAGACCGAGGACAACGACCAACCGGACGAGCGTCCGACGCTGCCGCTGCTGTCGGCTTCCGACCGGACCCGCCGCGCCGCGCTGGCCTCCCGGCTCGCCGGGCTGGAAGCCGATTATCTCGCTCCCGGGGCCGCGTTCGACACCGAACTCGAGGCCTGGGCGCAGGTCGCCGCCAGGCCCGTCGCCTGGCAGGTGCTCGCGCCTGTCTCGGTCAGGTCGTCGGCCACGAACGCGCCGGCCTTCGCCGTGCAGGGCGACGGCTCGGTGCTGGTCTCCGGAGCTTCGCCGTCGAAGGACACCTACACGGTCACGACGCGGACCAAGGCGTCCGGCCTGACCGCGTTCCGGCTCGAGGCGTTGACCGATGCATCGCTCCCGAAGAACGGGCCCGGGCGCAAGGAAGGGGAGGGGAACTTCGTCCTGCAGGACGTGCGTGCGACGGTCCGGAGCACCGGCGCGCCGCCGGTGAAAGGACGGTTCGTCCGGGTCGAGGCGCCGGGCGGTTCGCGGCACCTGATGTTGGCCGAGGTCCAGGTCTTCTCCGGTCCCGACAACGTCGCCTTGCGCGGACAGGCAAAGCAGTCGAGCACCGCGTTCGGCGGCGACGCCGCGCGGGCAAAGGACGGAAACACCGACGGCAACTACCACGCTTCCAACTCGGTCTCGCACACCGACGTCGAGACCGATCCGTGGTGGGAGGTCGACCTCGGGTCAGAGGTGCCCATCGACGAGGTCGTGCTCTGGAACCGCACCGATTCCGGCGGGGATCTGCTGGGCGGGAGCCGGATCGTGGTGTCGGACGCGTCCCGACGTCCGGTCTGGAGCGGCGACGTCAAGGAAGCGCCGATGCCGACGGCCCGGTTCGGTCCAAACGCGGCGCGGTCTCTCTCTCTCCGCGCCGCGAGCGCGGACCACGAGCAGGGCGGATTCGATGCGGCGCGTGCTATCGACAAGGACGGCGGCACCGGCTGGGCGATCGGCGGTTCGCTCGGCAGGTCCCACGCGTTGGCATTCGAGCTCGCGGAGCCGTTGACTTCGGACGGCGAGGTCGAGTTGGTCTTCACCTTGAAACAGGGCCACGGCGACCAGCTCACGCTCGGTCGGTTCCGGATGTCGGCGACCGCCCAGGCTGCGCCGGTGCGCATCTGGCCCGCGGCGGTCCAGGCGGCGCTCGACGTGCCCGCGGCGCAACGGACCGTCGCACAGCGGAAGGCGCTCGCGGACCAGTTCCGTCCGACGTCGAAGACCAAGGGCCCCTGTGCCGCGCAGAGCGCGCAGGTCCGCGCCGAACTCGACGGCCTCAAAGGCACCCCGATGCCGGTGATGAAGGAGAACGCCGAAGACAAGCGGCGGGTCACGCGCGTGCTGAGCAAGGGCAACTACCTCGTGCCGGGCGACGAGGTCGCGGCCGCCGTGCCGGCGGCCTTCAACGGTTGGCCCGCCGGCGCGCCCACGAACCGGCTCGGTCTCGCGGCGTGGCTCACCTCGCCGGAGAACCCGCTCACCGCCCGGGTGATGGTCAACCGGTTCTGGGCGCAGCTCATGGGCCAGGCGCTGGTCGAGACCGAGGAGGATTTCGGCACCCAAGGCACCTTGCCGGTCGACCGTGAGTTGCTGGATTGGCTCGCGGTCTCCTTCCAAGCGAGGAAACCGGTCGCTGGAGCGGCGGATCCGGACAACGCGCCGGCATTGGGCTGGGACTTCAAGGGGCTGCTGAAGCTCGTCGTCATGTCGGCGACCTATCGCCAGTCGTCCGTCGTGACCCCGGCGCTCTTGGAGCGCGACCCACGGAACCGTTTCTACGCCCGTGCGCCGCGCCGGCGCCTCGATGCCGAGGGGGTGCGCGACCAGGCTTTGGCGCTGAGCGGACTGCTCAGCCGGAAAGTCGGTGGCGCGAGCGTCTATCCGGCGCAACCGGACGGCTTGTGGCGGGCCGCGTTCAACGGCGAGCGAACGTGGCGCACCAGCGGCGGGGAAGACCGGTATCGGCGCGGGCTGTACACTTTTTGGCGCCGCACCGTGCCGTATCCGAGCATGGCGGCCTTCGACGCCCCGAGCCGCGAGAGCTGCACGGTCCGGCGGTTGCCGACCAACACCCCGTTGCAGGCCTTCGTGACCTTGAACGATCCGGTGTTCGTCGAATGCGCACAGGCCCTCGGACGGGATCTGGCGCTCGGGGAAGGGACCGTCGCCGACCGTGTCGCCCGTGGCCTGAAAAAGGTGCTCGCGCGTCCGGTGGACGGTGGGCAGGTCGCGGCTCTGGTCCGGCTTTTCGAGCAGGAGCGCGATGCCTACCGCACGCGCGCCGACGAGGCGGCCAAATTGGGGACGGTCCCGTTGGGGCCGTTGCCGGACGGTCTGGCTCCGGCCGATGCCGCCGCTTGGACGACGGTGGCGAACGTCCTTTTGAACTTGGACGGCGTCCTGACCAAAGGATGATCCGCCCCCGGTGAGGCACCTGCTGGGCCGTCGGGTGACCGTTTCGGGGCGGCGGCGCCTCCGCCCGGAGGGGCGGTCCGATCGGTCGGCGCCATGTTCCGAGGTCGTCGAGGACCATCGGTGACAAGACATAAAGTAATGCAAGCTTGACGCTTCCCATCGCTAAGACCTAGCGTCCGGCCGTAAACGTTTTACTGGCTGGCTCTCGCCGCCGTGCAAAAAGTCGGTTTTCAAACCGGCTTTTTTGTTACCCCGAAAGGGGCCAGGACGCTGACGTATGAACGCTGAGTTTTTGGCAGTCTTAGAGTATTGGGAGAAAGAGAAGGGCATCACCAAGGATGTCCTGCTCAACGCTGTCCAAGAGTCCTTGTTGGCCGCGGCGAAGAAGGCCGTCGGGCCTGCTCGCGAGCTGCGTGTCGCCATCGACCCGAAGTCGGGCGACATCAAGGCCTGGGCCAGGCTCGTCGTCACGGAGCGGGTGGTCTCGAAGCACGACCAGATGTCGGTGTTCGACGCGCGCCGCGCCAAGTTCCCGGATGCCAAGGTCGGAGACGAGATCGACGTCGAGGTGACCCCGGCCGGGTTCGGTCGCATCGCCGCTCAATATGCCAAGCAGGCGTTGATGTCGCAGGTCCGCAAGGCCGAGAAGGCGATGATCTACGACGAGTTCAAGGACCGCGTGGGCGACATCGTCAGCGGCACTGTCCGGCGGTTCGACCGCTCCGACGTGGTGATGGACCTCGGGAAGTTCGAGGCGATCATGCCGAACCGCGAGCGCGTCCCGACCGAGGAGTACCAGGTGGGCGAGCGCATCCGTTGTTTCGTGAAGGCGGTCGAGATGACGCCCCACGGCCCTGAGATCATCCTCTCGCGTGCCGACCCCAATTTCGTGCTCAAACTGTTCCGGCTCGAGGTGGCGGAAGTCAACGACAACACCATCGAGATCCGCGCGGTCGCCCGGGAACCGGGTTTCCGCACCAAGATCGCGGTCTATTCCCGCGACTCCAAGGTCGATCCGGTCGGTGCGTGCGTCGGGTTGCGCGGTCAGCGGGTGAAGAACATCGTCCGCGAGCTGAACAACGAGAAGGTCGACATCATCCCGTGGTCCACCGACATCAAGGCCCTCGCCACCAAGGCCTTGGATCCCGCCCGCATCAAGTCCATCCAAGTGGACGAGGCGCGCAAGCGTCTTTTGGTCCTCACGACGCCCGACCAACTCGCCCTCGCCGTCGGCCGCCGAGGCCAGAACGCGCGGCTGGCGTCCCGGCTCATCGGTTGGCAGATCGACATCGAGGCCGAGGCCGACGTGAACGGTTTCGAGGCGAAGGTCGACCATGCCGTGCATGAGCTCGCCGCGGTGCCCGGCATCAGCGAGGAGCATGCCCGCGTGTTGGTCAACATCGGCTTCCACGGCGTGCAGGACCTGCTCGACGCGGAGGTCGCCGACCTTGCCGCGGTCCCCGAGATCGGGGCCGCCGCGGCGATCATCCTGGAAGCCGCCAAGGGAGAGATGCTACGCCGGAACGCCGGATCGTCCGATGCCGTGGCCAACGGGACCGGCGACGCCCCGGTTTCTTGATCAGCAGTCATCGGTCATCAGCGGCCGCCCCGCACAGCACCGGCATGGAAAAGCCGGTGAAGGGTGGCCGAGTCCGCAGGAAGAATCGCTATGCCCGTCCGTATCTACGAGATCGCCAAGGATCTGAACTTGGAGAGCAAGGCCGTGATCGCCAAGGCCAAGGAGCTGGGCATCACCGCCGCCAAGGTTCCATCGAGCTCGCTCGACAAGATCACCGCGGAGTACCTCCGCGAGCAGCTGCTGCCGTTCGCCGCTGCCGCCGCGCCTGCACCGGCTCCTGAGCCGGAGGTGCCGGTCATGATCGTCCGCCCGGTGCTCCCTGTGGTCGAGGCGCCCGTCGAGCCGGAACCTGATCCGGAGCGCGCGCCGGAGATCCCCGTGGACGCGGAGCAAGCTCCCGAGGCCGCGCCGTCGGTGGTCGCCGAGGTCTCCCATCTACCGTCTGCGGACGAAGCATCCCCCGCCCAAGAGGTGTCTCCTGCGCCTGTGGAACCCGTCGTCGCCAACGCCCCGACGGCGCCGGTCGCCGAGCCTGCACCGCAGTCCGCCGTCTCGCCTGCCGTGGCTTCGGCGCCCGCCGCGCCGCCTGTCCCGCCCAAGACCCAGATCGGACAGCTGGTCGGCCGCGTCGACCTCAAGAATTTCGCCCGCCCTGCCAGCCGTTCGGATGCGCGGCCGGCCGCTCCCGCGCCCAACCGTCCTCCGGTCCGCGGCGACGACCGGCGGGGTCCTCCCGGCCGCGGTCCCCAAGGACAGCAGCGCGGTCCGTTCCAGCCCTACGGCCAACGGGGACCTGCGCCCGCTCCGGCTCCCCAGCGTCCGGCCCCGCCGAGGGTCAACGTCGCCGCCAATGCTCCGCTCATCATCATGCGGCCGCCCATCTTGGTCCGCGAGTTGGCGGAGAAGATGTCCCGCAAACCGTTCCAGGTCATCGCGGACCTCATGAGCATGGGCGTGTTCGCCACGGTCACGCAGACCGTGGATGCCGAGTTCGCCATCAAGGTCTGCGCCAAGCACGGCTTCCGCTTCGAGACGGAGAAGCGCGACAAGGCGACCCATAGCGTCAACGTCCCGCAGGAACAGACGGTCGAGCTCGACCAGGACGACCAGCCCGAGAGCCTGAAGCCGCGTCCGCCGGTGATCACGATCATGGGCCACGTCGACCACGGCAAGACGTCGCTCCTCGACGTCGTCCGCAAGGCGAACGTCGTCGCCGGCGAGGCCGGGGGCATCACGCAGCACATCGGCGCCTACACGATCTCCTATCCCCACCCGGTCTCCGGTGTGCTGACGCAGCTGACGTTCCTCGACACACCCGGCCACGCCGCCTTCTCGGCGATGCGCGCCCGCGGTGCCAACGTCACCGACATCGTCGTCCTCGTCGTGGCGGCGAACGACGGCGTCATGCCGCAGACGCTCGAGGCGCTCTCGCACGCGCAGGCCGCGAAGGTCCCGATCATCGTCGCCGTCAACAAGTGCGACCATCCTGCCGCCAACCCGCTCAAGGTGCGCCAGCAGCTCCAGGACAAGGGCCTGCTGCCCGATGATTGGGGCGGCGACACGCTCTACGTCGATTGCTCCGCCGTCACCAAGCAGGGCATCGACAAGCTCATCGACTCCATCCTGCTCCAGGCCGAGCTGCTCGAGCTCAAGGCGAACCCCGACCGCAACGCCAAGGGCAACGTGATCGAATCCGGCGTCGAGGCCGGCGGACCGGTGGCGACCGTGCTCGTCCGCAAGGGCACGTTGCGCGTGGGCGACATCATCCTGTGCGGCGAGCACCACGGGAAGGTCCGCGCGATGATGAACGAGGAAGGCGCGCGTCTGAAGGAGGCGACGCCCTCCGTCGCCGTCCGCGTGCTGGGCCTCAACGGCATCCCCGAGGCCGGATCCGAGTTCAGCGCCGTCGAGGACGACCGCGCCGCCCGCGATCTCGCCGAAGAGCGCTTCAACGCTCGCAAGAAATCCGAGTTCGAGGGCGTCCGTCCGCGGCGCCAGACGCTCGAGGACATCTTCGGCCAGATCCGCGACATGACCGCGAAGGTGCTCAAGGTCATCATCAAGGCGGACACCCAGGGTTCCGTGGAGGCGATCTGCGACGCGATCAACAAGATCGATTCCAGCAAGGTCTCCCTCGAGATCCTCCACAGCGCCGTCGGCGCGGTGAGCTCCGCGGACGTGCTGCTCGCCAGCTCCTCGAACGCCGTCATCCTCGGGTTCCACACCCGCGTCGACAACAGCGCCGCCGAGCAGGCCAAGCACGAAGGCGTGCAGATCAAGCTCTACGCGATCATCTACGAGCTCATCGACCAGGTGAAGGAGGCGATGGCCGGTCTTCTCGATCCTCTGCTCAAGGAGGTCGTCGTCGGCCAGGCCGAGGTCCGGAAGGTGTTCAACCTCTCGAAGGGTGGCAACGTCGCCGGCTGCGCCGTCACCAGCGGCCGGTTGGTGCGCGGCAAGATGCGCGTCCGCCGCCGGACGAACCTCATCTACGAGGGCGTCTCGCTCACGCTCAAGCGCTTCCAGG
>CANGMH010000195.1 GCA_947454005.1 Verrucomicrobiota bacterium | reverse complement strand
GACACCAGCGAGCACACGAAGAAACGCAGCCGCACCGTCTTGCCCGGATACGCATGGGTCACTTCCGTGAAACAGCGGCCGACCTCGACCTCGACCGCCAGCTCTTCGCGCAGCTCGCGCCGCAGGCAGTCTTCCCACGATTCATCGGGCTCGCGCTTGCCGCCGGGGAACTCCCACAGACCGGCCAGGTGCGAGCCCGGCTTGCGCTGGGCGACGAGCAGCTTGCCCGCGCGGAAGACCAAGCCGGCCGCGACATCGAGGACGGGAGAAACGGTGGCGTGAGGCGTGAGGCGTGGATCGTCCATGGCGAAGCGGGGTAGAGGAGATCAGGAAAGGTGATGGGCGATCGGTATCGGCCCCGACGTGCAGCGCGGAACCCCTTGGACCTTGGACCTTGGACCCGAGACCCGAGACCCGAGACCCGAGACCCGAGACCCGAGACCTCGGCCGGACCCTTCACCTTCCGACGCTCTTGTAGATGAAGCCGAGACGTTCCATCTCCGCGGGGTCGAAGAGATTCCGGCCGTCGAAGATGATCGGCGTGCGCATCGACCGCTTGGCGCGGGCGAGGTCGAGCTCGGTGAACCGCGGCCATTCTGTCGCGATCACCAGGGAGTCGCAGCCCTCGGCCACGGCGTCCATGTCGTCGATGTACTCCACGGCGGCGGACGGCGGCAGCAGCGCCTTCGCCTTCTCCATCGCCTGTGGATCGGAGACGCGCAGATGGGCGCCCTCCTTGGCGAGGCGCCGGCACAGATCGATGGCGGGCGAGGTGCGCACGTCGTCGGTGTTCTGTTTGAAGGCGAGACCGAGCACGCCGATGCGCTTGTCCTTGAGCACCCAGAGGGTGTCCTGGATCTTCTTCACGAACCGCGCCATCTGGTCGGCGTTGATCTGCTGGACCTCCTTGAGCAGGCGGAAATCGTAGCCGAGCTGCTCGGAGATATGGATGAAGGCGGAGAGATCCTTGGGAAAGCAGGATCCGCCGAAGCCGAGGCCGGCGTTGAGGAAACGCGTGCCGATGCGGTTGTCGAGCCCCATGCCGCGGGTGACCTCCTGGACGTTGGCGCCGGCGGCCTCGCAGATGACGGACAGGGCGTTGGCGTAGGAGATCTTGAGCGCCAGGAAGGAGTTGGCGGCGTGTTTGATGAGCTCGGCGGAGTTCGTGTCGGTGACGATGATGGGCGCATCGAACGGCGCGTAGAGCTCGCGCATCGCGGCAACGGGACGCGGGCTGCCGACACCCACGACGATGCGGTCGGGCTTCATCAGGTCGGCCACGGCGAAACCTTCGCGCAGGAACTCGGGGTTGCTCACCACGTCGAAATCAACGCCGGCGCGGCAATAGCGCTTGATGGTCTCGGTGACCTTCTCGCCGGTCTTCACCGGCACCGTGCTCTTGTCGACGATGATTCGGTAGGCGGTGAGGGCGGCCGCCACCTCGCGGGCGACGGCCTCGATGTAGCTCATGTCCACCGAGCCGTCGGCCTGCGGCGGCGTGGGCACGGCGATGAAGACGATCTCGGAGGCCGCGACCCCCTCGGCGGTGGAGCCGGTGAAGCTCAGCCGGCCGGAAGCGACGTTGCGGCGCACGATGTCCTCGAGGCCCGGCTCGTAGATGGGGATGCCGCCGTTCCGGAGCAGCGCGACCTTCTTCGCATCGGCGTCCACGCAGACGACGGTGTGGCCGGCTTCGGCGAAGCAGGCGCCGGTGACGAGCCCGACGTAGCCGGTGCCGATGATGCAGAGTCTCATGGGTGGAAAGCAGGAACGGCGGTCAAGGACCGCCGTTCCTGGAAAACGTTCAAACCGGCCGGCGACCCGTCATTTTGCCGGAGCCGGCGCGACCTTCACGCTGTTGGTCAGCGTCGACGGCTTGTCGAGCTCCGGATGTTTCTGGAGGAGCGCGGCGCGGGCGGCCATGGCGGGCTGGACCGCGGAGGCGGCGGTGGCGCTCTTCGTGATGTCGTCGTAGAGGGCGAGGGCGAGCTCGGGCTGGTTGGCGGCCTCGTGCAGGCGGGCCTTGGCGAGGCGGGCCTGGGAAGCGACGGATTCGGTGCCGTAGGTGCCGATGACGCGCTGATAGGCGGCGATGGCATCGGTCGACTTGTTCTCGGCGTCGAGCGCGCTGGCGATGCCGAGCGCGGCGGTCCCGGCGAGCGGGCTGTCGGGGAAATCGGCGGCGAACTTCTCGAACTGCGCGCGCGCGTCGGCGGGCTTGCCTTCGGCGAAGAGGCGGCCGGCGGCGAGGATGCGGGCGCGTTCGGCGGCACGGGTGCCGCTGTGCGCGGCGGCGACCTCGAGGTACTTCGCGCTCGGGACCGCGGCCTCGGAGGTCCCGGAGGACGTCACGGCGAGCAGGGCCCGGTCCGCGGCGACCTCGGTCTGCTCGCGTTGGTAGCGCACGAACATCGTCGCGACGACGGCGACCACGACCGCGGCCGCGGCGCCGGCGAGCAGCTTCTTGTTGACCTCCAACCACGTCAGGAGATCGAACTGCGGCTCGGAGGTGCCTTCGGGCAAGGTCGGGAACGAAGATGGGCTCGGCGAACTCATAAAAGTGGGCGGGATAGTTCGGCGAGGAGGCCAAAACACAAGCCCCATTTCCCGGTGCGCGGCCGGAAAGAGGGAGGTTTGCCTTCGGCGCCGGCCGGCGGGAGACTGCGCCGCGTGATCGGGACGGCGTTGAACGTGGCAGGGATCCTGGCCGGCGGCCTCGCGGGGGCGACCGTGGCCAGGCACCTCCACCCGCGCACGCAGCAGCGTCTCCGCACCGGGCTGGCCGGCGTCGTGGTCTACACCGCCGGCGCGATCGTGTGGTCGGCGGTGCACGGGCCGTTCGGCGCCGCGGCCAGACAGTTCGTCATCGCGGCCCTCGCGTTGGTCGCCGGCAATCTTCTCGGCCGCCGGCTCGGGCTCCAACGGGCCTTGGACCGGCTCGGCCGAGAAGCCGGCGGACGCTTCGCCAAGGCTGCCGCCGCGGCTCCCGGGACCGAGGCGGTCTCGTCCGGCGCGGGCTTCATGACGTGCACCATCCTGTTCTGCGCCAACCCGGTCGCCTTGCTGGGAGCGGTCCAGGACGGCGTCGGCGGCGAATGGCGGACGCTCGCGCTCAAGGCCGCGATGGACGGCCTGGCGGCGATGGGCCTGGCGGCGACGTTCCGGTGGACGCCGTTGCTCGCGGCCGTGCCGGTGCTGGCGCTGCAAGGGACGCTCACGTTGGCGGCGCGCGCCGTCGCGGAGCGGATCGGCCAGCCGGACCTGGTCGACAGCGTCAACCTGACCGGCGGCCTCATCGTCTCGGGAGTCGCGCTCGTGGTGCTCGACCTGCGAAAGGTGCCGTTGGCGGATCATCTCCCGGCCCTCATCGTCGCACCGTTGCTCACGTGGTGGTTTTGAGCCTTGGAGGTCCCGTTTGCCTGGCCGTCGCCTCTGCGTCACGGCGTCGGCGCTTTCCCGTTTGAATTCCGTCGGACTGCGGCCAAGTTGCCCGCCGTTCTGTCGGTCGTCCCGGCCTTTTCAAACGCTTGCCCATCGATGAAACTTCGCATCCTCGCCCCGTCCGTCGCCGTGCTCGCCCTCATGCTCTCCGCGCCCCTGGTCGGTGACGAAGGCATGTGGCTCTACAACAACCCGCCGCGCCGACAGCTCAAGGAGAAGCACGGCTTCGATCTCACCGACGCCTGGCTGGAGCATCTGCAGAAGTCGTCCGTGCGCTTCAATTCGGGCGGCTCCGGCAGCTTCGTGAGCGAGGACGGTCTGGTGATCTCCAACCACCATGTCGGCGCCGACGCGTTGCAGAAGGTCGGTTCGAAGGAGAAGAACTACCTGCGCGACGGTTTCCAGGCGAAGTCCCTCGCCGAGGAGATCAGGTGCGCCGACCTCGAGCTCAACGTCCTCCAGTCGATCGAGGACGTCACCGCCCGGGTCGAGGCCGGCGTCCCGGCGACGGCGACGGGCGAGGAGGCCTTCAAGGCCCGCCGCAAGGTGATGGCCGCGATCGAGAAGGAATCGCTCGACCAGACCGGTCTGCGCTCCAACGTCATCACCTTGTACCAGGGCGGCGCGTACCATCTCCACCGGTTCAAGCGCTACACCGACGTGCGGATCGTCTTCGCGCCCGAGCAGCAGATCGCCTTCTACGGCGGCGATCCCGACAACTTCGAGTTCCCTCGCTTCGACCTCGATATCTGCCTCTTCCGCGTCTACGAGGACGGCAAACCGGTCAAGGTCCGCCACTACCTCAAGTGGTCGAAGGCCGGGGCATCCGAGGGCGAGCTGACTTTCGTCTCCGGGCATCCCGGGCGGACCGACCGCCTGCTCACGATGGCGGAGCTCGGGTACCTGCGCGACGTGCAGTTCCCCTACACCTTGTCGCGGCTGCGCCGGCTCGATTCCTTGCTCACCGCGTGGAGCGGACGGAGCGAGGAGAACGCGCGCCGCGCGAAGGAAGATTTTTTCGGCGTGCAGAACTCGCGCAAGGCCCGCGAGGGCGGCATCGCCGGTCTGCAGGACCCGGTGCTGATGGGCAAGAAGGCCGCGGCCGAACAGCAGTTCCGCACGCGTCTGTCGCTCAGCGGCGAGTTCCCCGACGCGGTCGCCGCCTATGACAAGATCGCGGCCGCGCAGGCGGAGATCGGCAAGCACGCGCTCCGGGTGCGGCTGCTGGAGGCTGAGCACGGCTTCGCCAGCGAGAGCTTCGGCATCGCCCGCACCTTGCTCCGCGCCGGCGACGAGGGCCCCAAGCCCAACGGCGAGCGCCTCAAGGAGTTCACCGATTCGGAGAAAGAATCGCTCGAGCTCGGGTTGTTCTCCGACAAGCCCATCTATCCCGACTACGAGACGTTGCGGCTGGCGGATTCGCTGGCCTTCCTCGTCGAGCAACTGGGGTCGTCCGACGTCCTGGTGCAGCAGGTCCTCGCCGGCAAGTCGCCGCGGGCCCGCGCCGCCGAGCTCATCGCGGGAACGCGCGTCCGCGACGTCGCGTTCCGCAAGCAGTTGTACGCCGGCGGGGCCGCCGCGGTGGCCGCGGCCAAGGACCCGATGATCGAGCTGGCCCGGTTGGTGGACGGCGATGCCCGCGCGGCGCGCAAAGCGGTCGAGGCGCAGGACGAGACCAAGCAGCAGGCCCAGGCCGCCATCGCCAAGGCGCGCTTCAAGCTCGAGGGCACCGGCCGGTACCCAGATGCGACCTTCACGCTGCGCCTCGCGTACGGGCCGGTGAAGGGCTACGAGGAGGACGGCCGCAAGGTGCCGGCGATCACCACGATCGGCGGCCTCTACCAGCGGAGCGCGGAGATGAAGGACAAGCCGCCCTTCGACCTGCCGCCGTCGTGGGCGAAGAAGAAAGGCGCGCTCGACCTGGGCACGCCGTTCAACTTCGTGAGCACGGCCGACATCATCGGCGGCAACTCGGGCAGCCCGGTGGTGAACCGGGCGGGCGAGTTCGTGGGGATCATCTTCGACGGGAACATCCAGAGCCTCGTGCTCGACTTCGCCTACGACGACGTCCAGGCCCGCGCCCTGAGCGTGCACAGCAGCGCCATCATCGAGGCCCTGGGCAAGGTCTACGGCGCGAAGGACCTCGTCCGCGAGCTGCAGGCCGGCAAGCGGAAGGGGTGACGGCCGGAGCCGCGCGAGAACGCGGGACCGGTGAAGGATCGCCGGTCTGCTGACGGCGCTGCCCGGGAAGGGCGGCGACAAAAAAAAGACGGCGCGGGGAATCCCCGCGCCGTCCTGTCCGAAGGCAACCTGTCGCCTTACTTCTTGCCCTTCTTGGCAGGAGCCGGCAGCGGCACGGTCGCGATCGTCTGCAGGATGCGGCTCGCGATCTTGTACGGGTCGCCCTGGGAGTTCGGACGGCGGTCCTCCAGGTATCCCTTGTAGCCGTTGTTGACGAAGCTGTGGGGTACGCGGATGGAGGCGCCGCGGTTGGCGATGCCGTAGTTGAACTTGTCGATGGACTGCGTCTCGTGCAGGCCGGTCAGGCGGAGATGGTTGTCCGGGCCGTACACGGCGATGTGCTCGTTCTTGTACTTGTCGAACGCGGCCATGAGCGCCTCGAAGTACTCCTTGCCGCCGACCTCGCGCATGTGCTTGGTCGAGAAGTTGGAGTGCATGCCGGAGCCGTTCCAGTCGACGTCCTTGCCGAGGGGCTTGCAGTGGAAGTTGACGTCCACCCCGTACTGTTCGCACAGGCGGATCAGGAGGTAGCGGGCCATCCAGACCTGGTCGGCCGCGCTCTTGGAGCCCTTGCCGAACACCTGGAATTCCCACTGGCCCTTGGCCACCTCGGCGTTGATGCCTTCGTGGTTGATGCCGGCGTCCAAGCAGAGCTCGAGATGCGTGTCGACGATCTCACGGGCGATGCTGCCGACGTTCTTGTAGCCGACGCCGGTGTAGTACTCGCCCTGCGGGGGAGGGAAGCCGCCGCCGGCCGGGAAGCCGAGGGGGGCGCCGTCCTGGTAAAGGAAGTATTCCTGCTCGAAGCCGAACCAGGCGCCGGGGTCGTCGAGGATGGTGGCGCGGGCGTTCGTCGGATGCGGGGTGACGCCATCGGGCATCATGACCTCGCACATCACCAGCACGCCGTTCTTCTTGGTGCTGTCGGGGAAGACGGCGACCGGCTTGAGCATGCAGTCGGAGCTGCGGCCTTCGGCCTGGCGCGTCGAGCTTCCGTCGAAGCCCCAGTTGGGGAGCTGCTCCAGCTTCGGGAAGCTGTCGTATTCCTTGATCTGGGTCTTGCCGCGGAGGTTGGGGACGGGGTCGTACCCGTCCAACCAGATGTATTCCAATTTGTATTTCGCCATGTGAGTGGAGTGTGTTGTTGCAGTGCGATGTCAGCGCCCGACCCGTCCGGGCCTTACGACACCCTGTCCGGTTATGGACAGGAGCGTCCGGCAGGCCCGTTAAGCAGACGGGGTGCCAGCCGACCTCGGCACCCTCGTCCCGCGCCCCGGAAGAGGCGTCTTCCGCCGTGATGGCGGCCCGATTCCGGCGCGTGGCGGTATTCATCCAGAGAACGCGCCCGAATCGTCAAGTGCTCTTATTTGCGCGGCCTGCGCAGATTCTTGCAGTGCTTCCGGGCGGCGTGGACGGTTCCCGGCTTTTGGTGTTGCGCGCCGCGGTCCGATGGACGTTCTTGGGTCCATGCTCCAGGTCAAGGACACGCTCCGGGCGACGGTGCATCTGGGCTTCGACGGCCGGGTCTTCAAGACGTACCACGGTCCGGACGCGCCGGAACGTTTCGCCAACGAGATCCGCGTGCTGCGGCATCTCGAGGCCCGCGGATGCGGGTTCGTGCCCAAGCTCCTGGAGGCCGACCCCGTGAAGCTGCGGATCGTCACGACCAACTGCGGGAGCCGGGTCGAGCATCTCGATGCCGCGCGGACCCGGGAACTGTTCGCCGAGCTTGAGCCCTTCGGCGTCCGACATGACGATCCGGAGATGCGGAACGTCACCTACCGGCAATCCGACGGCCGGTTCTGCCTCATCGATTTCGAGTTCGCCCAGGTCCTGCCGGTCGTCGGGTGAACAGGGATCGCCGTCTTCCATGCATCGCAAGCGACATCAACCGGCGGGCGGTCTGCTCCGATGGTCGGGGATGACCGACCGCGGCAAGGTGCGGACGAACAACGAGGACGCGTTCCTCGGGCTCCGGTTCGACGCTCGGGAGATCCAGCGTCTCGGCCGGTTCGGCGAGGCCCCGACCGACAGCCACGACCACGTCTTCGCCGTGAGCGACGGGATGGGCGGGGCGAAGGCGGGGGAATACGCGAGCCAGATCGCCGTCGAGAAGATCACGCGTTTGCTGCCGCGGGCCTTCAAGCAATCGGCGGCAGGGCTGGATCCCGGCTTCGCCGACGTGCTCGCGGAACTCTTCGGCCAGACGCATCAGGCGCTGGTCTATCTCGGCCGGAGCTACGAGGAATGTTCCGGGATGGAAGCGACCTTGAGCCTCTGCTGGTTCCGGCCGGGCTGGATGTGCTTCGGCCATGTCGGCGACAGCCGGATCTACCATCTTCCGGCGGACGGCGACGCGGTCCGGCAGGTCAGCCACGACGACACCTACGTGGGCTGGTTGTTCCGGAACGGGAAGCTCAACGAACGCGAGGCCAGGACCCATCCGCGCCGGAACGTGCTACAGAAGGCGCTCGGCGGCGGGAACCAGTTCGTCGACCCGCAGGTCGGCGCCGTCGCATGCGGTCGCGGCGACGTCTTCCTGATCTGCTCGGACGGCCTGACGGACGGTCT
>CANGMH010000194.1 GCA_947454005.1 Verrucomicrobiota bacterium | reverse complement strand
TCCACGGATGCCAGATGCTCGCCCGGGTGCGCTCGTCGGCGGTGCCGATGTGCGGGAACTCGCCCCAGCAATGGTCGAGGTCCCACGGGATGAAGCCGAACTTCCTGGAATCCGGATGGAGATACATCAGGTAGTTCTGACCATTGGAGAGGAAGCTGTCGTAGTTCGATAGAAGCACCTGGCCGGCAAGGAACCGGGCGAACTCGTCGAAGTCCACGAAGTCCGCGATGCGCGCGGCGAAAGCGGCGTCGTCCGCCTTGGAGGCGAACTTCGCCAGCTCGATCACGCGCGCCTTCTGCTCTTGGGCGAGCTTGGTCTTGGGGTCGTAGATGCCGTCGTAGGCGGCCCAGTCGTCGCCGAGGTCGGAGAAGAGCTGGTAGGTCACCGGCTTGAACAGGGCGACGCCCTTCTTGCCGAAGCGTTCCTTGGCCCATGCCGAGTCGGGGTTCTCCACGAGCAGGTACATCCCGAGCAACCGGTCGGACTCCGTGCCCGCGATGGACAGGAAGACCCGCGACAGCGCCGTGGCGGGTGAAGGCACGCCGGCGTCGCGGAAATATTCGTAGCCGAGCGTGTCGCTGAGGCAGGTGAGGTCGGCGGAGAGGTTGGCGAGGTTGAAGGTCGACCGGCCGGCGAGCTCACGGCCCTTGTGCTCGTGGTCGATGACGATCTTCCACGGCTTCCGGTAGCCGCGGAAGGAACCGAGGAAGGTGCCGTTGCCCTTGAAGCGCACGCCGGCATTGGTGAAGAGCCTGCCACCGAACTCCACATCGCCGCTCGAGAACGGGAAATCGAAACCCAGCACGCCGGAAAGCCCGTTTCGGGTGGAGTTCGTGTTGCGCAGCAGCGGGGTGCCGTCCGGCTGCATGAACCCCATGAGCGGCGGGACGCGCCTGGGCTTGAGCGCATCCCACTGCGCCGCTGTGAAGCGCAGACGGACATCCCATACGTTGGTCACGCGGTAGATCTCCGCGCCCGACCGCAGGTCGACGGCCTGGTCGCGGCGGCCTTCGTAGGTGGGCTTCGGGCCCGGGTTCTCCGGCAACTCGTCCGGGAACGGCTGGGAACCCCGCGTGATCATCTGCTCGAAGGCCCAGCCCTGGAACGTCGGCGACGTGTTCCAGGCGACGATCACCGAGACAACGAGCGTGATGACGGACAGCACGGCGACACCGAACGTGAGGAAGATGATCGCGAGCCAACGCTTCCAGCCGGACTTCGGCAGATAGGACCAAGGGGAACGCACGCGCGTTGTTACGGCTGCGTGACGGATCCGGCAAGCAGTGGCTCGCGCGCGGCGGACGGACGGCGTTGCCCTCGCCGTGACCGACCGGTAACGTCCGCCCGAGCCGGAAGGGATCCGGTTCGTCGTGACCCCGGCATGTTGCCGGAAGCGACCATCGTGGCCCCATCACATGCCGCGACCCGGACCCCGAAGATCTAACCCATGCTCGCGCTCCTCGATTACGGCGCCGGAAATATCCGCAGCGTCGAGAAAGCCCTCCGTGCCGCCGGCGCGGAGGTCCGACGCGTCGCTTCGCCCGATGGATTGGCGGATGCCCACGGCATGGTCCTGCCCGGGGTCGGGGCGTTCGACGACTGCATGAACGCGATGCAGCGGCAGGATCTTTGCGGCGCGGTCACCGACTGGATCGCGGCGGGCAAGCCGTTCCTCGGGATCTGCGTCGGCTACCAGGCGTTGTTCGAGCGGAGCGAGGAGTTCAACTCCTGCGCGCTCGGGCTCGGCGTGTTCAAGGGCCCGGTCGTGCGGTTCCGGCCGACGGCCGAGGAGCCGCGGCTCAAGATCCCCCAGATCGGCTGGAACGAAGTCGACATCACACAGCCGGATTGCCCGTTGTTCGCCGGCATCCCCGACCGCAGCCACTTCTATTTCGTCCACAGCTTCTTCCCGCGACCGGCGGACGCCTCGATCATCGCCGGAAGCGCGGACTACGGCGGACCGTTCGCGGCGGCGGTGCGCAGGGACAACGTGTGGGCGACGCAGTTCCATCCTGAGAAGAGCCAGCAGGTGGGTCTGCGGCTGCTGAGCAACTTCGTGGACTTCGCGGCAGGCAGGCCTCCTCGCGCCGTCTGACTGCCGGCACGACTCCGGTCCACGATCTTCGCCCGGGTCCCGCCGGGAAACGGACGAGACCAAGAATATGAACGGCCCCCGCATCAGCGAGGGCCGTTCCTTTCACAGCGGTCAGCGGAGATCCGCTCGCTGCCGGATCGCGGTCACTTCGGCAAGAGGTCGGCGACGAGGGATTTCTCCTCCTTCAGCTCGTTCTCGGTGGCGACGATCTTGGAGCGGCTGAACTCGCTCAACGGCACGCCTTGCACCGTCTGCCAGCGGATGCCGTCGCTCTTCGTCGGGAAGCTGTACATGAGGCCCTTCTCGATGCCGTAGCTGCCGTCGGAATGGACCGCGACGCTGAAGCAATCGTCGGGATGCGTCGGCGTGGTGAGCGCCCTGACGGTGTCGACCACCGCGTTGGCGGCGGAAGCGGCGCTGCTCAAACCCCGGGCCTCGATGATCGCGGCGCCGCGCTTCTGGACGATGGGGATGAAGGTGTCCTTGAACCACGCCTCGTCCTGGATCACCGAGGGCGCCGGGGCGCCGGCGATGCGGGCGTTGGCGAAATCAGGGTACATCGTGGAGCTGTGGTTGCCCCAGATGGCGAGGTTGCTCACCTGCGTGACGGCGACGCCGGCTTTCTTGGCGAGCTGCGTCTTGGCCCGGTTCTCGTCGAGCTTGGTCATCGCGAACCAGCGGTCCTTGGGCACGTCGGGCGCGGCGTTCAGCGCGATGAGGCAGTTCGTGTTGCACGGGTTGCCGACGACGAGGGCGCGGACGCCGCTGGCGGCGTTGCGCTGGATGGCCTGGCCTTGGCCGGTGAAGATCTTGCCGTTGATGCCGAGCAGGTCCTTCCGCTCCATGCCGGCCTTGCGCGGCACGCTGCCGACGAGCAGCGCCCAATCCACGCCGCGGAAGCCTTCATCGAGGCTCGCGGTCGGCACGACGCCCTGGAGCAGCGGGAAAGCGCAGTCGTCCAGCTCCATCACCACGCCGTTGAGCGTCTTGAGCGCGGGCTCGATCTCGATGAGGTGGAGGATGACCGGCTGGGCCGGGCCGAACATCGCGCCGGAGGCGATGCGGAACAGGAGGGAATAGCCGATCTGGCCGGCGGCACCGGTGATCGCGACACGGATGGGAGCGTTCATGTGTTTTGCAGAATGCGCGCGGAGTATGCGGACGGACATCGCCGGTGCAAGCATGCCCGCGGCGGCATCCACAGCGGCCCCGGCCGCAGCGGACCTTGGAACGGACCCGAGCGGGTCTGCCGTCTCACGGGGCGGGCGACCGGATCAACGACATGCGGACGCGATCCGTTCTCCAGGCCTGGACCGGCGCTCAGCGCTCACTTCTTCAGGTCGTCGAAGTAGTCGCGGACGGAGTTCTGATAGGCCTTGGGCACCTGCTCTTGGCTGAGAGCGGCCTGGGCGTCGGATTGGGCGGACGCCACGGCCTCGGTGTAGCTGACCTTGCTCTGGCCTTTGATGCTGACGCCTTTGAGCGTGATGCTGGGCATCGGGCCGCCCGGTTGGATCTGGCCCTTCACCTTCGTGGGAACCAGGTTGTCCGGCTTGTTCGGATCGCGGTCCGTGTTGCCCTTGCCGGCCATGTCGGGACGGTTGACACCGGAGTTGTCCCAGAGGTCGTTGATGCCGTCGGGCATGCTCCAAGCACTTGAATCGGACCAAGTGCCCACGCCCTTGCCGCCCTTCTTGCCGTTGGGATTGAAGCCGCCGCGGCCAGGGCTCTTGCATTGGGCCCAGCCTTGGCAGTTTCCGACGCACATCTGGGCCTTCTGCAGGTTCTGGAGAGCGGCCATGAGCGACTGCGCGTCGCCCATCTGGTCCATCAGGTTCTGGAGCTCCTTCTGGGCAGCCGCCAGAGATGCGGACGCACCGCTGTTGCCGCTCTTGCCGCCGTCGCCCGGGTTCTTGCACGCGGCGAGCGCCGCCTTCAGATGGTCCCCGACCTTGCCGTACTGCTGCCCCGGCTTGACGGCTTTGGAGATCTCCTCGGAGAGCGCCTTCATCTGCTCCGGCGTGAGGTCGGACTTCTTGAGCTGATCGATGAGCTTCTGCAGCGATTCGATGGCGGCCTGGGCTTGGCCGTTCTTGAGCTGTTCGGCGAGGTCCTTGCCGGTCTTCTCCGCCTGTTGCTGGAGCTGGGCGAGCATCTTGGCCATGTCAGCCATCTTCTGGAGGTCCTGCTCGGCGACGTCGAGGTCCCTGAGGAACTGCTCGACCTGCGCGTTGTTCAACGCGGCGACGGCCTCGTCGAGGCTGGGCAACGGCATGCCGAGGCTTTCGGCCTTGCGGGCGAGCTCGTTCGCCATCTGCGACATCTGCTGGCGCGCGGCCTTGGCGGCGGCGGAGTTGTTGTCGGCCATCCCTTTGGCGGCGTCCTTGAGCTTCTGGAGGTCCTTCTGGAGCTGGTCGGCGACGTCTTTGTCGCCGGGCTTGTCCCCCAGCTGTTTCTGGAGGGATTCGATCTGCTTCTGCAACGCGGACTGGGATTGCTCGGAGTTGCCACCCGGCGTGCGCGCGGCCTGCTCCATCTTGCGGAGCACCGGGTTCTTCGCGAGCTCGGTGGCCAACTGCTTGAATTGGTCGGTGGCTTTGGCGAGGTCCTTGAGCGCGTCCTCGCGGGTGAGCTTCGCGGACTGGAGCCGCGTGCCCAGATCGGTCAACTCCTCGAGGTTCTTGCGTGTCGGCTCGAGCGCCGGCTGGCGCTGTTCAAGGCTGCGCTTGGTGAGAAGGGCGAGCTGGCGGCCGGTTTCCTTGATGACCTCGGCATCCTTCTTCTTCTGGACATGGGCCTGGGTGCGGAGCTCGGGGACGAACCCCAGCGCGGCGACCACGGCGAGCACGCCGACGACCCAGCGCGACAGGCGGGGCAGACCGAGGGGAAGAAGTTTCCGCGGATCGACATGCCCGGCAGCCGTCGTGGCGTCGGCGATGACCAGTTCTTGCCACGCCGCGTGGACAGGCCTCGTGGAAGCAGGTCGGGACCCGACCTCGAGCGCAGTCGACAGGCGTTCCTGCAGACCTTGCTTGATATCGAGCCATCGGGCCGCTTCCTCGGGCGAGGTCTGCTTCCAGAAGCCGATGAGGAAACCGACCGGAAGCATGACGACCGCGACGACGGCCCCGATCCAGACGACCTCATGCGGCACCGGCAGCAGCTTCCAGAGCGCCAGAGCGGCGAGGTAGACGCAGGAACCCGCGAGGAACCCGCGCCAGAGGCCATGCCATCCGCGCAACCAACGACGGCGAGCGGCGGTGCGGGCGACGGCGGAACGGATGGCTGTGAGGGAGCTCATAGCGTGGCCAACCTGCGCGTGTCCGGCAGCTTTGGGAAGCGGCAAGTCGCGGTTCAGAGCGCCTCGTATTCACCCTTGTTCACCCGCTTCAGCACCGCGAACCCCGCCTTCTTGGCGTCGCTGATCGAGACGGGCTTGGTGATGCTGGGGGTGTTGAATCCCGAGATGAGCTTCCGGATAGGTTTCTTGCAGGCCGGGCAGGCGGTGAGTTCTTTCGCGGTCAACGGCCGGCGCAAGGTGAAGCGTCCGCCGCAGGCCGCGCAGCTGCCGTCGCACAACTCGTATTCGTAGAGGGGCATGGGATGGATCCGAAGGCGCGGCACCGTCGCGCGCGTTCAGGCATCGGGCAAGTCGCTTCGGGCCGCCGCGACGCGCGTCGCCCGCCACCAGCGCCAGAGGAAGCGCACGTGCAAAGCAAGCAACGCGGTCGCGACCCATTGCTCCAACCGCACGGCCCGGAACCCCGCGGCCAGGCCCGGCGCATCGATCCACGCGCGGTCCCGGAGCAACAGGAACAGCGCGCCGGGCGAGACCAGGCACCAGAGCAGGGACAGCATCCGGAAATGCACGCCGGGCGGGACCACCACGGCATCCGCGCCGCCCGTGGACGCGGGATCGGCGGAAACAGGTTGAAATGACGGGTCGTCTTGCAAAGGCTCCGCGACTTTCTGGACGCATGAACACCGACGCAAGCCCGGCCCCCGTCGCCTCCCCTGCCCCGCCCCGCCCGCCGCAGGAGAACGTGTGGCTGAACCTCGCCTGCAACGCCGTCCTGCCCGGCGTCGTCCTCACGCAGCTCAGCAAGGAGACGCGACTGGGCCCCGCCTGGGGGCTCGTCGTCGCGTTGAGCATCCCGCTGGCGTACGGCACGTACGACCTCGTGAAGCGCCGCACGTGGAACGTCTTCGCGATCATCGGACTCGTCGGCACGCTCGTCACCGGCGGCCTCGGCCTGCTCAAGCTCGACAACTTCTGGTTCGCGGTGAAGGCGGCCGCGCTGCCGATGCTCATCGGCCTCGCCATCCCGATGACCCTCCGCACGCGCCAACCGCTGGTGAAGGCGCTGCTCTACAACGAGCAGGTGCTCGACACCCACCGGATCGGCGCGGCGCTGGCGGCCCGCGGCAACCTCCCGGGATTCGAGGCGCTGCTCCGCTGGGCCTCGTGGGTCCTGGCCGCGACGTTCTTCGCCAGCGGGATCCTGAACTATTTCCTCGCCCGCTGGATCGTGACCGGTGCGCCTGGTTCTTCCGCGCAGACCGAGCAGATCGGACGCCTCCACTGGATCGAGTGGCCGGTCGTCACCCTCCCGATGATGGCGGTGATGATGTTCGCCCTGTTCCGTCTTTTGAAAGGCTTGGAAGGCCTCACCGGCCTGAAGAGCGACGACCTCTTCCACGCTCAGCCCGCGAAGAAGTGACGGACCGACGGGTGCCGCCCCCGCGCCGGGCACGTGTCTCCGCCAAAAACGGGAAGCGCGCGGCGACCGGAGCCGCCGCGCGCCGCTGGTCCCGGACGATGCCGGGGGATCAGACCGCGCCGAGCTGACGAAGAACCGATTCGGCCGCGAGACGGCCCGTCTCGGCGGCGCCGTTCATGAAGCCGTAGAATTCCGAGCTGGTCTGCTCGCCGATGAAATAGGCGTTCCCGAAGCGGACCTCCTGGCGGGACGCCGGATCCGCGGGATCCTCGTACCAGGTGTAGGCCGCGAACCGGGTGGTCTGCCCCGGCGCGAAGTTCGCGTAGGCGCCGAGCGTGTTCGGATCGGTGAGCCAACCGCTGCGCAGCGCCTTGCGCGTGTAGCGGGCACCGGCCTCTGGATAATAGCTGCTGAGCGTCGAGACGTACCCGGCGGCCTTCTGGCCGACGGAGCCGCGCAGCGCGGCGAGCGCGCCGTCGCCGCCGGTGAAGAACGTGAGCACGCCTCCACCCGTCGCCGACGCGCGTTGCGAAGCGTCCCAGCCGCTGGCGAACTCCTCGGTGGACCAGAACTCGTTCGCGAACCGGCCCTGGGTCCGCCAGAAGCGGTCGGTGAAGCCCGCGATCACCTTCTCGTTCGCGCCGAGCTCGACCTCGTCGATGAAACGCCTGAACTCGGCAGGAAACGGGACCGAAAGGTCGAGGCGGCGGAGGACCGGCCACGGCAGCGCGCAGATGAGGATGTCGGCCGTGGTCTTCTGGCCGTTGGCGAAGGTGATGCTGTAGCCGTCGCCCCCCCGCGAGATGCTGCGGCAGGCGAAACCGGTGCGCACGGCCGCGCCGAGGCTGGCGGCGACCGCTTCCGGGATGGACCCGGACCCGCCCTCGATGAGGTAACGCTCGTCGCTGCCGCTGAGGATCTCCACCTCTTGGCCGTTCACGGTCGGGAGGTTGTAGAGGAACACCAAGGACGAGGCCCCTTCCGGCTCGACGCCGTACTCGGTCCGGACGGATTCCTCGATCAGCTCGCGCACCCAGGGCGCAGGGATCAGATCGGCGTTCTGGTCGAGGTAGGCCTTGGCGGAGAGGTTGTCGAAGACCGGCGTGTAGCGGTCCGGATCGGCGTCGAGCTTCGCTGCATCGCGACCGATGCGGCGGGCCAGCGCGCGGAGCCCGCGGGCGACCTCGGCGTCGGGGACCACCCGTCCATCGATCAGATAGCTGTCGACCGGCAGCCCGGTCGCGGCGGCGTCGGTGGCACGGTCGAAGAGACCGATGCCGAACTCCTGCGCGAGACCGATGATCTCGCTGTGGTTCGTGTTCACGAGCTCGCCGCCGACGTCGGTGACGGAACCGGGGCCGAACGCATCGCGGACCGTGAACATGCGCCCGCCGACACGGCTGCGGGATTCATACACCGTGCTGGCGAAGCCGCGCTTCTTGAGCTGGTAGGCGGCGTTCAGGCCGGCCATGCCGCCGCC
>CANGMH010000193.1 GCA_947454005.1 Verrucomicrobiota bacterium | reverse complement strand
CGGTTCCATCGAGCCCGGCAAGTGCGCCGACCTCGCCGTGTTCCCCGCCGAGGACCTCTGGAGCAACGGCGCCGAGAACAAGGTCCACGCGCTCCTCCTCTGCCATCCGCGGACGGTGGACACCCTCGTCGTCCACGGCGAGGTCCGCGTCGCCGACGGGCAGCTGGTCGGTGTCGATCTGCCGCTCCTGCTCGAACGCCATCGCAAGACCGCGGCCCGCATCCAAGAGCGACGTTGAACCTTCCCGATCCATGCGCCCGTTGATCCTTTTGCTCCTGTTGCTGGTCGTGGGCGCCGACGTGCCTGCCGCCGAGCTGAAGAAGGTCCGGTTCCTGACCGACTGGTATCCGCAGCCGGAACACGGCGGCTTCTACCACGCGCTGCTCAAGGGCTACTACCGCGACGCCGGTCTGGACGTCGAGATCCTGGCCGGCGGTCCGTCGTCGTTCGCCCTGCCTCGGACGGCCTCCGGCCAAGCGGACATCGCGATGACGGCCACGGAGGACGTGCTCCTGGCCATCGAGCGGGGGCTCCCCGTCGTCGCCGTGGGCGCGACGATGCAGCACGATCCGCAGGGCATCATGGTCCACGACGCCTCGCCCGTGCGGAAGTTCGAGGACCTCGAAGGCAGGACGATCGCGTTGGTGCCCGGTTCGGCGTGGTTCAGCTACATGGTGAAACGCTTCCACCTGAAGAACGTGAAGGAACGCCCGCTGACCTTCAGCGTCGCGCCGTTCCTCAACGACCCCGACCACATCACCCAGTGCTTCGTCACCTCGGAACCCTTCTTCGTCCAGAAGGCCGGCAAGAAGGCCCGGGTGCTGCCGCTGCAGAAGACCGGCTACGACCCGTACCGCGTCTTCTTCACCACGCGGAAGTACGTGGCGGCGAATCCGGAGGTCGTCCGCGCTTTTGTCGGCGCCTCCATCCGCGGCTGGAAGGAATACATGGAGGACCCGGACGCCGTGCACGCCGAGCTCCAGAAGCGCAACCCCGAGCTGGACGCGGAGAAGATGAGGTTCTCGTGGCAGGCGCTGAAGGACGGGAAGTTCGTCCTGGGCGATCCGGAGAAGGGCGACGTCGTCGGCCGATTCGTCGATGCCCGGTGGAAGTTCCAATACGACGTCCTCAAGGACCTCGGGATGTTGAAGAAGGGGTTCGATTACAAGACCGCCTTCACCACGGAGTTCATGCCGAAGTGAACTCCTTCAAGGCCGGCCGACCGACGTCACCAAAAGCCCGCGTGGACCGACCGGGCTTCTTCTTCCAAGGCCGGTCCGATGATCTCGGTCGCGTGCCCGCCGTGGGCCAGGACCTCCCGGCAGCCCAGCGGCAGCTTGGACGTCGGATCCTCGGTCATCGCGTACATCGAAGCCTGCCCCAGCCCATAGACCACGCGCCGCACGTTGCCCCAGAAGATCGCCCCGGCGCACATCGGGCACGGCTCGGTGCTGGAATAGAGGGTGAAGGTCGCCAACCGGGACGCGGGGAACGTCTTCGTCGCCATCCGCATCAGATTGGTCTCGGCGTGCCCGGTGCAGTCGCCGCCGGTGATCACCGTGTTCTCGGCGCGCAGGAGGACGCTTCCTTTTTTATCGGCGAGGACCGCCCCGAACGGATGATTGCCGTTGGCCCTGGCGCTCCGGGCGACGGCGAACGCTTCATGCAGGCAACGGGCATCGATCGGGTCGGTCATGTTCGCGGATTTTGAGGGGGCAAGGGAACGGCGTGGTCATTCGCTGATTCCAGGAAGCGCCGGTCGCAGCGCCTCGGCGGCCAGGCCCAGACGACGGGCGATGGTGGCCAGCGCGCCGGATTTCTTGTCGGCGGCCGTGTTGATCCATCGGCGGATCTCCTCGTGCCGGGGCACCAGTTCCTCGGACGTCTTGGGAAGCCCGAAGTAGTAGGCGTGGGTCAGCTTGAGCTTCTGCGCCAGATCTTTCGCCTTGAGCGGATCGCCTTTGGCGTGGGCGGCGAGGAGGAGCGTCTTGGCGAACTGCTCCATGTACCAGCAGTCCAGAAGCGTGAACTCGCCCGCGGGCACGCCGGTGCGTTCATCCGTGGTGAAGACCATGAGCTTCTGCCCGAGCGTGAACGTCTGCGCGCCCATGCCCATCAGCGATCGCATCGAGTCGAGCACGACCATCTCGCCGCCGGTGTGGCTTCCACCCGAGGTCGCCCACACCGAGGCCGAGACCCCCCAAAGGGACTCCGAGCCGGTCATCTCGAAGAACCGTCTCAGCGGAGCCGACGATCCCTGCGACCAGGTCGAACCGCCGACGACGATCACCGGGGCGCCCCGCAGCAGGGCACGGGCCTCGCCTTCGTTGCGCAGCGCGGGGACGCCGTTGATGAAGCCGATCTTCACCGGCAGCCGATGCTCCTCGGCCAAGCGTCCGAGTTGCAGGGCGATGCCCAATCCGGCGCGGACCGAATCAAACCGCTTGGTATAGGTGCTGGGCGCGAAGGTGAGGAATCGCACCTCGGGAGGATCGGCTGCCGGGACCAAATCTTGCGCCATCGGGCGGGCGGGCCGGAGGATCCCGCACAGGGAGGCGCCGATCAGGACGAACGTCGCGGCGAGACGTGGGCGCCGCGGGACCAAGGTAGGATCAGCCATGCCGCCCGGAGAGCAGCTTTGCTTCCATGGCCTCGCGACGGAGTCGTCGCGCGCGAAACGGACAAGTTCGACCAACAGGGCCCGTGCGGTTGGCGATTTTTTCGCGGCACCACCGATCCGGACCACCGGCGTCGGCGTCTTCGTCGATCGATCTGCGATGACACCGGGCGGCTTTGCTGGCGTTTCCCGCCGGGGACCCCGGCGCGCCGCGATCTTCGCGGTTGATGGCAGACCGCCTGCTACTGCCCGGTCGGAGGCGACGTGCGTTCGCATCGCCCCTACCAAGCTATGCTGGCCAATATCGTCATCGACACTTTCATCAAGGGCGGACCGATCATGTGGCCGCTGCTCATCTGTTCCATCGTGGCGTTGGCCGTCGTCGGCGAACGGTTCCTCTGGTGGAGCCAGCAGCGGCCCAAGAAGGACATGGACCGCCGGCGCAAGGTGTTCGAGGCGCTCAAGGCCGGCGACCTCGCGGTGGCTTCCAGCATGGCGCGGTCCTCGCCCGACCCGGCGATCCGGATGATCTGGGAAGGGCTGAACTACGCGCACACCGCCGATTCGCTGCCCGGCGCGCTCCAGGTGGCGGCATCGGACGAGGTCGACCGCGCCGAGCGCTTCCTCCCGGTGATGGACACGGTGATCACCTTGGCGCCGCTGTTGGGGCTGCTCGGGACCGTCACCGGCATCATGCACTCGTTCAACTTCGTCGGATCCGACGAGTTGGCCGCGACCAAGGTCTCCGGCGGCATCGCCGAGGCGCTGATCGCGACCGCCTACGGGCTGGGGACGGCGATCTTCTGCCTCGTCCCCTACAATTTCTACAACCGCAAGGTCGACCGACTCCAACGGGAGCTGGAGACCGTCGCGACCAACGTCGAAGTCCTCGTCGAGGCCTACAAGTTCAAGAAGAATGAAGCTAAGCTCACGACGGTCGCGTAACGGCCACGGCGGCAAGGCCCGCATCGAGATCATCCCGCTGATCGACATCATGTTCTTCCTGCTCGCGTGCTTCATGCTCGTGAGCCTGAGCATGATCCAGATGAAGGGGATCAAGGTGAACCTGCCGGTCGCTTCGTCCGCCCAGCCGGAGTCCAAGTCCGACTTCTACACGATCAGCGTGGACAAGAAGGGCGACGTCTTCCTCGACAAGAAGCCGATGGACCGCGGCGCCCTCATCGCCGAGCTGGTGAAGCTCAACAAGGCGGGCACCAACGGACCGCGGGTGTACATCAGCGGCGACCGCGAGGTGTTCTTCGGATCGGTCATCGACGTGCTCGACAAGGTGAAGCTGGCCGGGATCCAGAAGGTCGCCTTCGAGATCAACCGCGCCTCGCCGGCGGCCGATCCCACCGCGACGAAGAACTGACCGCATGAGCGCCGTCTTGGCCAGGCTGGCTGAACTCGGGTTGGATCTGCCCGGACCGCCGGCATCCGGCGGCAACTACCTGCCGTTCCGCGTCGTCGGCAACCTGGTGTTCCTCCCGGGTGTGATCTCCAGTTGGAACGGCAAGCTGACCCACGCCGGGAAGGTGGGCGGCGGACTCAGCGTCGAACAAGGCTACGACGCCGCCAGGATCTGCGCCCTCAACCTGCTGGCCAACCTCCAGGCCGCCGTCGGCGACCTGGACCGGGTGAAGCAGGTCGTCGGCGTGAACGGTTACGTGAACTGCGTGCCCGACTTCTCCGCCAGCCCCAAGGTCATCAACGGCGCCTCGGACCTGCTCGTGGCGGTCTTCGGCGACGCGGGACGCCATGTCCGCGCGGCCATCGGCGTCAACGGCCTCCCCCTCGGCGCCGCGGTCGAGGTGCAGATGACCGTGGAGATCCACTGATATGGCCGAGCACTTTCTTTCCAAGGCCCACGTCCACACCCGTTGGGACAACCGGCTCCCGCCCGCGCTCGAGATCGCGTCGGGCGATTTCGTCGAGTTCGAGTGCTTCGATTCGAGCGGCGGCCAGGTCACGCCCGCGAGCACGCTGGACGACTACGCCAAGATCGACCGCGGCCGCATCCACACCATCACCGGCCCGGTCTTCGTCAAGGACGCCCGACCGGGCGACGTGCTGGAGATCAAGGTCCGCCGCATCCGCCATCACGGCTGGGGCTGGACCAGTCTCGTGCCCGGACTGGGCGCCTTGCCCGGACGCTTCCCGGACCTTTTCCTGTTCATCTGGGAACTGGAGGAGACCGTCAGCCGTTCGCTCGCGCCGGTGACGCTGCCGTTGGCTCCGTTCCTCGGCATCATGGGGGTGGCGCCACCGACGCCCGGCGAGCACCGCACCCGGCCGCCGGGTCCGTTCGGCGGCAATCTGGACATCCGGCAACTGGTCGCGGGAGCAACGCTCTATCTGCCGGTCTTCAACGAGGGCGCGCTCTTCTCCGCGGGCGACGCCCACGCCGCCCAAGGCGACGGCGAGGTCTGCATCAACGGCATCGAGGCCCCGGTCGACGCCGAGTTGCAGCTCACCGTGCGCCGTGATCTCCGGCTCGACCAGCCGTTCGCCGAGCTTCCCCCGCCCAAGCCGCCGGCGGTCCCCGCCCTTGGATCCTTCGCCTTCATCGCCTCGGCCGAACAGACGATGGACGCGGCGCGCGACGTGATCCACCAAGCGATCGATTTCCTGATGGCGCGTCTCGCGCTGTCGCCGCAACACGCCTACATCCTGTGCAGCGTCGCCCTCGACCTGAGGATCAGCCAATGCGTGAACACGCCGATGATCACGGTGACCGGCATGCTCGACCGCTCTCTTTGCGCGGCCAAGGGATGACCGCGCCGGGTGCCGGACGGACCGCCTTCGTTCGAACGGATCCGTCGTGCGCTCGACCGCGTTCCGGTCTCGGCGGTTTGCTGTCGGTGACGGAGAGGCGATCCACCCGTGCTTGCCCGGGCCGATCTCCCGGCGGACCGGGCCCCGATCCCGGAGGGCAAGCCCAGCGGTCACGGATCATCGCGGTCACCCGCAAAAAAAGATGCGTGGATCCCACTCACTCCGACGGATCTTCACGCATGTCCCGTGCGATCTCTTGCAAGAAAGCCCTGTTTTTGCAGCCTTTGATGCACGTGGCACTCGCGTTGCTTGGCGAAAGGAGAAAGGCGTTGACTGTCGAACGAGCGTCACTAGATAGTCGCGCCACACAACTCCGTTCACTCACTAAAAAACCTATGAATCGTCTCCGTAAGCAGCGTTTCAGCGCCTTCACGCTGATCGAACTCCTCGTCGTCATCGCCATCATCGCGATTCTCGCGGGCATGCTCCTCCCGGCGCTCGCCAAGGCGAAGGCCAAGGCCAACCGCATCTCCTGCGTCAACAACCTGAAGAACGTCGGCCTCGCGTTCCGTATCTTCTCGACCGACAACGGCGGTTCGTTCCCCTGGAACATCTCCACCAACCAGGGCGGCACCTCGGAGTTCAACACCACCGCGGGCGCGACGGTCACCGGCGGCACGGGCGCTTCTGCGACGGCCAGCCAGACCCTCGGCTCCGCTTGGGTCCACCTCGCTGCCATCTCAAACGAGCTCAGCACGCCCAAGATCATCGCCTGCCCGTCGGATTCCGACACCAAGACCGCCCCGAACTTCGCGGCGATCATGCGGACCAACGACTACACCGGCAACAAGGCCGTCAGCTACTTCATCGGCTTGACCGCCTCGGAAGAGAATCCGCAGTCGATTCTCGGTGGCGACCGCAACATCACCAACACCACCCCCGCCATGGACGGCTCGGCTGGCAAGGTCGCCGGTTACATCAAGTTCACCCAGGCCCAGGCCACCGATTCCAAGTCGGTCGTCGGCTATGATGGCAAGATCCACCAGAACGCCGGCAACCTGTTGCTCGGTGACGGCTCGGTCCAGCAGACCACGTCCGGCCGCCTCCGCGAGCAGGTCCGTGACGCCGGCGTGTCCGTCGGTGGCGACCAGGAGTTCCTGTTCCCGAAGCGCTAAGCTTCACGAGTCTTCAAATGGGGCAGCCGCGAGGCTGCCCCTTTTTGTTTCTGGATCCGGGCGGCAAGACCGCGGGTCATGGTCGGACACGGGGGTAAGACCGTTGGTGGGACGAGGCATCGGCAAGAACAGGGATTTGCACCGGAGCCGCTCCGGCATGGCATCTCGCTGGTTCCGGCGTCCCACCCGGATCAGCACCCGTCGATGGATCGGATCCTCGGTGGCTCCCATTCAAATCGGGGCGGCTGTGGATCCGGCAAGAGGGTCGCTCGGCCGCATCGGTCCGCGGGATTGCTGAAGACCGACCGAAGGGCATCACGGTTTCTCGCCGCCCGGGACCGCTTACGGTGACGATGTGGACCCAGCCTCTGCCGCCGATCCGGTGCTGGGTGCCAAGCGGATGACCATCGAGAGATCCACGGCTCCTTGCTCCGTGACCGTCGGCACGATCTCGAATGTCAGCCTTTCGGAATGCCCGTCGGTGCCGAGGACAAACTGACCGGGTCGCCCGCTCAAGGTCTCTAGCGATGGATCGCCTACCATCACGAGTCCTGTGGTGGCCTCGAACGTCTTCAGCAGAGCTTGCGTCTCCTCGGCGGTCATCGTGGTCCGAGAGGTGGCATCGCCGTCGCCGGTGAAGTAGCCCGCGTAGCCCAGGCGCGTGATCAAGGATTCTGAACCGACGAACATCTGCGACCGGACCTCGACCTTCGGTCGGGACGGGTCGGTGATGTCCGTCTCCGGGGTGACCACCAAGAGCGTCCGTTTGCCCGGTTCAGGAGCGTATCCGCCGGTGAGGACCGAATTGCCGGCAGGCACCGTGACCTGCATCGCGAGCTTCGTCGGTCGTGCCTCCGGGGTCGTATCCGCGGTGCCCGGGGCGGGCGCCTTGGCGATGTTCGTCCCGGCCTCGCGTCGCATGCGGGCCACTTCGCCCCGCAACCGCAGCAATTCCGGCTGGACCGTGCGCAGCTTGTCCAGTTCCTCCGAGCGTTGCTTGGAAACCAGCCGGGCGGACGCCAGTTCGTCGGCGATCCCTTCCAGACGCCGCGCCAGCGCCGCCTTCTCCTCGATGAGCCGGGCCGCGCGCAAGTGCTGCACCGAGAAGGCGGTTGTCAGGATGACGAGTCCGGCGGCGCCGGCGGTGATCTTGGATTGGGTGGAGGCCATGAGAGTGAGCAGTCCAAACGTGGAAGTCGTGGTGGCGGTCGCGGAAAGCGCCGCGAGGGTGAGCTTCGCTGCCAACGCGTCGGGAGCGGCCGCGATCGCTTGACCGGCCAGCGCGGCGGCCAGGGCCGAAGCGGTCGAGGTGACGCCGCGCTTCGCCAGTTTGGCGCGGAGCTTGTCGAGCGCGCGGTCCACGCGCATCCGTGCCGTGTTCTCGCTCAGACCGAGGCGCGAACCGACCTCGGCGAGCGGGCGTTTCTCCAGGTAGCGCAGCACGAGCGGATCGCGGTCGGATGGTTCGAGCTCGAGCAGGGCGTCGTCCAGCAACGGTGCGAGTCGGGGCCAATCGGTGTCATCGGCGAGCGAGCGGAGCTGCATGGCGATCCCTTCCCGTCGGCGTCGGCGGTCCTCCGCGCGCAGCGCCGTCGCCGCGACGTAGCTGGTGTGTTGGTAGAGCCATCCCGCGACGACCACGTCGGCCGGCAAGGCGGCGGCCTTCCGGGCGAAGTCGGTGAAGACGGTCTGGCAGATGTCCTGCGCCAGTCCGGTCTGCCCGCCGCAGCGTCGCAGCGCGACGGAATAAACGAGGTTCAGATGATCGCGCACCAGAGCGGCAAAGGCCTTCTCCGAGCGGTGCTCGATGAACTCCCTGAGCCGGGCGGCGCTGTCGGCGGCGTGGTCCACT
>CANGMH010000192.1 GCA_947454005.1 Verrucomicrobiota bacterium | reverse complement strand
GTGCTCGCCCGGGCCGGTGAGACGTTCGATGCCTCGCACCAGGCGTTCGCCCGCGTGCTGTCGGCGCGGGTCTCGCAGGGCAAGGTCGACTACGCAGGGCTGAAAGCAGCGCCGGAAGCGCTCGACTCGTATCTCGTCGCGCTGTCCGAGGTGCCGGAAGCCGATTTCAAGACGTGGACCGAGCCAGCGCGTCTGGCCTTCCTGCTCAACCTCTACAACGCGACCACGCTGAAACTGATCGCCGACCGCTACCCGATCGCGAGCATCAAGAAGGTCGGCGGTTTGTTCAAAGGACCGTGGAGCCTCCCGGTGGTCCACGTGTGGGGCCGGGTGCTGACGTTGGGCGAACTGGAGCACCAGGTGATCCGGGTCCAGCACAAGGACGCACGGGTCCATTTCGCGCTGGTCTGCGCCGCGGTGAGCTGCCCGCCCTTGCGCGGCGAACCGTATGTGCCTGAGAAGCTGGCCGCGCAACTGGACGACCAAGGGCGGACCTTCCTCCGGCAGCCGGCGAAAAACCGCGTGGACGCCGCTGCCGGCGTGTTGTGGCTGTCGCCCATCTTCAAGTGGTACGCCGCCGACTTCACGGCGGATGGCAAGACGGTCGCCGATTTCGTTGCGCCATTCTTCGCCGAGGCCGATGCGGCCCGGATCCGCGCCGGCGGGCTCAAGATGAAGTTCTCCGATTACGACTGGGCGCTCAACGACCGATGAACACGCCCCGCCCCGAACGATCCGACGCGGCCGGCACCAACCGCACCGCAGGGGCGGCCGGATGGGTCCGTATCGCGGTCGTGTCCGCGGTGCTCGTCGGCGCGGTCTGGGCCGTCCGGCACTTCGGGCTCCTGGGACGGATCCCGGAGGCGCTCGGATGGTTCCGGTCGCTGGGACCGTGGGGTGCGGTGGTGTTCGTGCTGGCCTACGTGCTCGCGTGCGTGTGCTTCGTGCCGGCCTCGCTGCTGACGCTCGGGGCGGGCGCGGTCTATGGCGTGGCGGTGGGAGCGCTCTGCGTCTCGGTCGGCGCGACTCTCGGCGCGGCGGCAAGCTTCATGATCGGGCGGCATCTCGCGCGTGACCGGGTCGTGCGCTGGATCGGCGACGATGCCCGTTTCAAGGCGGTCGATACGGCAATCGGCCGCGAGGGCTGGAAGATCGTGCTGCTGCTGCGGCTGTCCCCGCTCTTCCCGTTCGGCCTGTTGAACTACGGGCTCGGCGTTTCCCGCGTGCGCCTGCGGGATTTCGTGCTGGCCTCCTGGCTGGGGATGCTGCCGGGCACGGTGCTGTACGTGTACATCGGCTCGCTGCTCGGCACCGCGCTGCTGCGGGGCGGCCCGGTCCAGCGCGAGCGCACGACCGCTGAACAGGTGTTCTACGGGGTCGGACTGTTGGCCACGGTCGTCGTCACCGTCTATGTCACGCGCGTGGCCAAGCGCGCCTTGGCCGAGAAGCTCCAGTAGCGAACCTCCGATGTCCTCCCCCACGGATCCCCTTCTCGCCGACGTCCACGACACCGCGCTGCTCGCGGAGGTCCGCCCGTCCGACTGGGTGAACCCGACGCCCGTCGGCCGATACAATCTCGTGGTGATCGGTGGCGGCACCGCCGGTCTCGTCACCGCCGCGGGTGCCGCGGGTCTGGGAGCGAAGGTCGCGCTCATCGAGAAGCACCGGCTCGGCGGCGATTGCCTCAACTACGGTTGCGTCCCTAGCAAGACGCTGCTGCGCGCGGCGCGTGCCGCGAGGGCGGTGCGGGACGCGGGACATTTCGGCGTCCGGGTGCCTCCGGGGACCACGGTGGATTTCGCGGCCGTGATGGAGCGGGTCCGCACGGTCCGCGCCGGCATCAGCCCCCACGATTCGGCGGCACGGTTCCGCGGCCTCGGCGTCGACGTTTTCCTGGGAGAAGGCCGTTTCGTGGACGGCTCCACCATCGCGGTCGGCGCGGCTCGGCTGAGGTTCAAGCGCGCGGTCATCGCCACCGGCGCGCGGGCCCGTGTGCCGTCGGTCCCCGGCTTGGCGGAGGCGGGATTCCTCACCAACGAGACGGTCTTCGCGCTGACGGTGTTGCCGGCGCGTCTGGCGGTGCTCGGCGGCGGACCGATCGGATGCGAGCTGGCGCAGGCCTTCGCCTGCCTCGGCGCGGAGGTGACCGTGTTCGAGCCGGGCGGGCATGTGCTGTCGCGCGAGGACGCCGACGCGGCGGCGGTGGTCCAGACCGCGTTGACGCGCGACGGCGTCCAGCTGCGCCTCGGCTCGAAAGTGGAGAAGATCGAGGTCGGATCCGGAGGCCGTCTCCTCCGGCACAGGCTCGGAGACGCCGTGGCGACGACCGAAGTGGACGCGGTCCTGGTCGCGACGGGCCGGGCCCCGAACGTGCGCGGACTCGGGTTGGAGGAGGTCGGGGTGCGGTACGACGAACGCGACGGCGTGGTCGTGGACGACCATCTGCGCACGACCCATCCGCGGATCTTCGCGGCCGGCGACGTCTGCATGGCCGCGAAGTTCACGCACGCCGCCGACTTCGCGGCGCGCACGGTGATCCAGAACGCGCTGTTCCACGGCCGCAAGAAGGCGAGCGCGCTGACCATCCCGTGGTGCACCTACACCGAACCGGAGCTGTCGCACGTCGGGTTGTCCGAGCGCTCGGCGACGGAGCGCGGCGTGGCGGTGGACACGTTCATCCGTCCCTTGTCCGAGGTGGACCGCGCGGTGACCGAAGGCGAGCGGGAAGGATTCGTGAAGATCCTCGTCGCACGCGGCACGGACCGCATCGTCGGCGCCACCATCGTGTCGCCGCATGCCGGAGACCTGATCGGCGAGGTCGCCGTGGCGATGGCCGGCGGTATCGGACTCGGGAAGCTCGCCTCGGTGATCCATCCCTACCCCACCTTGGCCGAGGCGATCCGCCAATGCGGCGACGCCTACAACCGCACCCGGCTCACGCCGGGTGTGCGGCGGCTCTTCGGGGCTTGGCTCCGCTGGACGCGCTGACCGGCAAGACGGTCGGAGTCGTGAGCCGCGAAGGATCGTTGTCGCGGCCGGTTCCTCCGCGGTCCATCGCGGACCACCGACCGTGCTGAACCTGTAAGGAAGCGGGTTCCCCATCGACCACCTGATGCCCGTCATGAGAACCGCGAACCTCCCATCCTTTCTTCGCCACCGTCCGTCCGCGGTCCGCATCGGGTTCGCGATGGTCGCAGCATTGCTCGCCGGTTGCGCCGTCCCGGTGCACCAGCAGCGGCTCGTGTCCCGTCCGAGCATGCAGTTCTCCGACACGGCGGTGTCCGGCTACCAATCGAAGGTCCTGGGGCAGATCGAGACCGGTGCCGCCGCTTCCGGTGGGGCCCAGGCCGCGGGTTGCACCTCCTGCCGATAAATCTGCACACCGCCTTCGTATGAGATCTCCCTCCCGGTTCCCCGGTGTCCTCACCGTGTTCGCCGCCCTCGCCGCGGCTTGGACCGCCATGGCCGCGCCATCGCCGTCCTTCGACCTGAAAACGTTCGGGAGCGGTGCGCCGGTCAAGCTGGCCGACTTCGCCGGCAAAGTGGTGGTGCTGGACTTCTTCGCCTATTGGTGCGGGCCGTGTGCCAAGTCCGCTCCGCTGGTCGAGGCGCAGATCCAGAAGCATTATGCCGCCAAAGGCGGCAATCCGAACGGCGTCCCGGTGCAGGTGGTCTCGGTGAACGTCGAGCCGGGTGAGGCCAAGCAGACGGCTACCTTCATCAAGCGCCACGGTCCGAGCCTCGTGGTGGACGACCAGGACGGCGCGACCTTGAAGCGTTTCGGAGGGATAGGACTGCCGTATATCGTGGTCGTGGACGGCACGCGCGGGACGGCCGCCCAACCGGTGTTCGAGGTCGTCTATCACCGGGCCGGCTTCGAGGGTGCCCAAAAGCTCCGTCAGGTCATCGACGCGCTGGGTGCGAAGAAGCCATGAAGCCGACCTCCGATCTCCACGGCCTCGCGCGCTGCGGTGCCTGCGTCGCGCTCCTCTGGATCGCTCCGAGCGCCATCGGTGCCGACGCTTCCTCGGGCACGGCAGCGGAAGCTGCGGCCAGCACCGGGACGCCGGTGACCCACCAGGTCCTGGCCGATTTCGAAGGACTCTTCGCATCGGACATCCGGATCACGCAGAGCTCCTTCGGCTACACCCAGAAGCGCGGTGGCCACGAAGTGACCGCGAGCGGCGCCTACAGCACCTACGGTCTCGATTACGAGCCGGTGGCGTTCGATTTCTTGGGGTCACCGGTCTCCGTGGAGAAGCGCCGGACCTCCGGGGGATTGGGAGGTCGCGCCAAGTTGCTCGATCCGCTCACGGCGCTCGTCTCGGGCGGCCTCTACGAAGGCTACACGGACCACCGGTCGGTCTGGTTGGACGAATATTATCGGCAGCAGTTCGCGGCGTTGCCCGGCTACGTTCCCGCGACGCCGAAAGGTGAGAACATCGTCTTCGGGCTGCGTTGGGAGTACCTGCCGGCCGCTGGGTTCGTGCAGGGCGACATCGGCTATTCCCACGACAGGACGGCCCCTGGGTACGAGATCGACTTCAGCGGATTGCGCCGCAGCCGGCCCGACCTCTACACCGCGTCCTACCATCTCGCCTTCGAGAACGTCGTCACCCGCCGGGTCCGGGTCCTCAACGAGTTCCGCCTCTCCGACACCACCGACCGCGAGCAACGGCTCAACTACCAAGGCTCATTGAACGTCGCCATAGGCGAGCAGTGGGTGGTCCGCGGATTCGGCGGGTACACGCAGGAACGTCCGACCTTCGAGGCGCACTATTTCGGCGGGACGATCGCCTACGAACCGGCCGCTGGATGGCAGGTCGACGTTTCCGGCCGCTATTATCACGACTCCGGCGAGATCGAGAACTCGCTCTTCTCCAGCGCCGCGCCGGGCCTCGATTCCTGGCAGGTCGGCCTCGGCGTCCGTCGGGTCTGGGGGGCTCATTCGTTCAAGGTCTTCGTCGCGCCCTACTTCACCCGCTACCAGCCCGCGGGCATCGGCACCGCCTTCTTCCAGAACCTCTACAAAGACCGCACCTGGGGCGCCGTCCAAGTGGCCTACGGCGCGGAGTTTTGATCGCCATGAAAACGTTCCTCGGTCGTCTCCTCCTCCTCGCCGCGCTGTGCAGCGTGCCCATGCCAGGCCGCGCCGCACTCTACACCGTCGGATCGGTCGTGGAGAATTTCTCGCTCACCGACCGCGCCACGGGCAAGGCGGTCCAGCTCACCGATTTCGCCGGCAAGATCGTCGTGCTCGATTGGTTCGCCTGGTGGTGCCCGTTCTGCCAGGCCGCCGCGCCCCAGCTACTCTCCGGCATCGACGAATGGTACGCCACCCGCGGCGGCAACCCCGCCGGGATCCCGGTCGTGCACGTGGGTATCAACCTCCAGCCCGGTCAGGAGACCCAGACGCAGAACTTCGTCACCCGCGCCAAGCTCGAACTCGTCCTCCAGGACTTCAACCGCGCGCTGGCCAACCGCGTCGCGACGGACGGCCAACCCATCTTCGCCATCATCAACGGCGTCACCAACTCGCCGACCCACAAACCGTGGCAACTGCTCTACAGCCGTCGCGGATACGGCCAGACGACGTTCCCGGTCGCTGATTTCCGGGCCGCGATCGATGCGGTCAAGGCCCCTGTCGCGGCGCCTCCCACGCCTCCTTCCATCACCGGGTCGCCGACCAGCCAGACGGTCAACCCGGGTGCCGAGGTCGTGTTCAGCGTGACCGCCGCCGGCACCCCGACGTTGAGCTACCAATGGCGCAAGCACGGCGCGGACCTGCCCGGCGAGACGCGCGAAATGTTGGTCTTGCCCAAGGTGACCCCGGCGGACGCGGATTCCTATGATGTGGTCGTCACCAATCCGGCAGGAAGCGTGGTCAGCGCGGCGGCGGTGCTGGTCGTGCGGATACCACCGGTCCTCGGCGCGCCCACCGTTCGCCCCGACGGAGGTCTCGTGTTCTCGGTCCTCGGCGGGACCGGCTCGGGCTACCGCCTCGAATCGTCGGCCGACCTGGTGACCTGGACCCCGGATGGAGGATCTGCCGTCGTCGGACCGGAAGGCGCGATGATCATCCCGGCCGGCATTTCGTCTTCGGGGCTGTTCTTCCGGATCGTCGTTCGTTGAGCGCCGGGACGAGGACGGGTCAGCGCTCCACCGGCAACACAAGCGCGATGGTCGTGCCCTTGCCGAGGGTCGACCAAACCCGGACCTTGCCCTGGTGCTGCTCGACGACGCGGGCGACGATGGCCAGGCCGAGTCCGGTGCCTTTGGCCTTGGTGGTCGCGAGCAGCGAGGTGAAGGCCCGGCGGCGCTGCTCGTCGGTCATGCCCACCCCGGTGTCCCGGAAGCGGACGAGCACATGCGTGACACGGCCTGAACGGCGGTCCTGCCGGAGCGCGCGCGAACGGATGGTGAGACGGCCGCCCTCGGGCATCGCCTCGACCGCGTTGAGGGTGAGGTTGAGGAACGCTTGCTCGATCTGCGTCGGGTCGCCGACGATGGGCGGGAGGTCCGGCGCGAGCTTCCGCACGAGCTGGACGTCCTGCGAGCGCAGCTTGTGGCGCGTCAACAGGCCGAGGTCGTCGAGCAGCTGGTTCACGTCGACCGGGATGCGCTGCGGGTCGCTGCTGCGGGCGAAATCCAGCACCTGGTCCACGATGCGGTTCAGGTGGTCCATCTTCTCGCCCATGATCCGCACATCGGTCCTGCGCGGGTCGTCCGCGGGGAAATCCAGGGCGAGCGAATGGTGGAGCATCTTCATCACCGTGAGCGGGTTCCGGATCTCGTGGGCGATCTCGGCGGCGAGCAGGCCGAGCGCGGAGAGCCGTTCGCTCTGCCGGAGCTCCTCCTCGACGGACACGATGCGGTCGTAGAGCCGGGCCTTCTCCAGCGCGAGCGCGGAGAGCTCGGCGTAGGTGGTGAGGACGCGGACCTCCTCGTCGGAGAAGGTGTGCGGCTCACCGGTGTAGAGGTTCAGCGTGCCGATGGCTCGACCGCCGTAGAGGAGCGGCACGCTGAGCAAGGAGACGAGCCCTTCGCGGCGCGCGAGCGAGGCGTTCTGGTAGCGGCCGGAGCCTTGGACGTCCTCGAGCTGCATCGGCTTCTTCCGGCGGAGCACGATGCCGATGAAGCTCTCCGAGACACCGAGGCGTCCCTTGCCGACATAGGCGGCGCCGGCGCCGACGTGGGCGCGGAGGTCGAGCCATTCGCGCGTCTCGTCGAGCATCATGAGCGAGATCATCTTCGCGCCCAACAGGGTCCGGGCCTCGCGGGTGATGACCTCCAGCGCGTCGTCGAGGCTGAGCGTCGAGTTGATGATCTGGCCGACGCGGACGAGCGATTCGAGCAGGCGCGCCTTCTGGCGGGACTGCTCATAGAGCCAGGTGTTGGCGATGGCCGGTGCGGCGAGGCTGGCGAGGTCCTGGAGGAGCGACTGGTCCTTGTCGGTGAAGGCGTCGGCGCGATCGGAATCGACGTTGATCACGCCGCGCACGGCGTCGCCCACGCGGAGCGGCACGGCGAGCTCGGAGCGGATGCCCGGCCGCAGGCCGAAGTAGCGCTTGTCCTTGCTGACGTCGCCGACCCGCGCGGCACGCCCGGTGCGGGCGACCCATCCGGTGATGCCTTCGCCGACGCGGAGCTTCAGCGCGGGCGCATCGGGCGGCAGACCGTGCGCGGCCTCGAGCTCCAGGAATCCCGTCGTGGGGTTCACGAGGCAGACCGACCCGCTGTTGGCGCGCATCAGGCCGACCGCCTCGCGCAGCACCAGCTGGAGCGCCTCGCGCAGATCCAGCGTCGAGTGGACGACCTGGCCGACGAGGTGGAGCGCTTCGAGGCGGTCGAGTCGGTCGCGGAGCTGTTGGATGTCGTCGTCCATGGGGAAGCGGATCGGAGCGTCAACGCACGCGCGAGATGAGCACGATCCCGGTCGCGCCGAAGGCCAGGTTCGGCAACCACGCGGCCAGCCAAGGTGCCATCTGACCGCTCTGCCCGAGCGCGAAGCCGACGCTCTGTAGCACGAAATACGCGAAGGCGATGCCGATGCTGCCGGCGACGCCGAAGAACACGTTGCGCCGTCCGGACGGCGCGCTGAACGGCACCGCGATGAGCACGACGACGAGGCAGGTCCACGGCGCGGCGAGGCGGGCCTGCAGCTGCGTGTCGAGCAGCGCCCGGTGGCGCGCCGGCAACTGCGGGTGCAGGCGCAGATAGTTCCGCACCTCGGCGACGGAGAGCTGGGGACGCTTCGCGGCCTTGGTGCCGGTGAGCAGAGCGCTTACGCGGACCTCGCTCCGGATGACCTCGGGTGTCTCCGTGAGCTCCGGCAGGTCCAGCCAAGGCCGCGTGAGGGTGACCGGAAGGTCGTCGGTCGCGGAACGGTAGAGGAACTCCCGCGCGTTGAGCAGACGCCAGACGCCGTTGGTCCAGATGC
>CANGMH010000191.1 GCA_947454005.1 Verrucomicrobiota bacterium | reverse complement strand
TGTCGCCGAAAGCCGGGGGCGGCTTGGCCGTGGAACGGGCGTGGCAGTCGAAGAAGCTCAAGGCGAAGTTCGCCAACCCGGTCGCCCGCGACGGCTTCCTCTACGGCCTCGACGACGGGATCTTCGCCTGCGTGGACCTGAAGGACGGCTCGCAACGCTGGAAGGAAGGCCGCTACGGCCACGGCCAAGGGTTGCTGGTGCGCGACCTGTTCTTGCTGATGGCGGAGAACGGCGAGCTGGTGCTGATGCGTCCGACTCCCGAGGGCCCGGGAGAACTGGGACGCTTCCGCGTGTTCTCGTCGAAGACCTGGAACCCGATCGCCCTCGCCGGCAACCTGCTGCTGGTCCGCAACGACCAAGAGGCCGCGTGCCTGCGGTTGGAGACGGCGAAATGACGGGATCGCCCGGGACGGCACGACCGGCCGCCTCGGGTCGACGATGCAGCGTCGGCAGGGGATTCCCTTCGCCACCGACCTCCTGGGTTTCCTAACGTCGCGGCATGGACATGATGTCGTTTCGTGCCGTTCGCCGGGTTGCCGGCTTGGCCGGGCTGTTGTTCCTCGGCGGTTGCGTCCACGGGCCGGACCGCTCGCGGATGCTGTCCGGTGAACCGGTCGTGCTCATCGGCGAGCAGCCGGCGTCGCTGGCTTTCCTGCCGCTCCGGTCGCCGGGCCTGCGGGTCCGCAGCACCTATCTGCCCGGCAGCGACACCGTGACCTATGCGGAAGGCCGCGACTACCGGGTCGACCCTGCGGCCGGCACGTTGCGGCGCACGCCCGATTCGCGGATCCCGGATTTCCGGACGAACCGCCTGTTCGGACAGGAGGAGTTCGACCACTCGAAGTTCCCCGGCTTCGGCAACAATGGCTTCTTCGCCTTCGTGGACTACGGCACCCGGGCGGCCGGGACCTGGCCGGTGCAGACATCGCAGGTCGCGCTGCTCCCGAGGACGCTGTCGAAACTGCGCGCCGGCGGCGACGTGAAGCTGGTCGCGTTCGGCGACAGCATCACCGCGGGCGGCGATGCCACGAGCCCGGCGCTCATCTTCTGGCAACGTTGGGCCGACGCGTTGCGCGGCCGGTATCCGGCGGCGCGCCTCACCGCGGTGAACGGCGCGACCGGTGGCGACACCACGGCGCAAGGGTTGCAACGGCTGCAGTCCAAGGTCCTGGATGAGCGGCCGGACCTCGTCCTCGTCGGCTTCGGCATGAACGACCACAACCGAGGCGGCGTGCCCGTGCCGCAGTTCGAGGCGAACCTCAAGGAGCTGGTCGCCCGCATCCGCGCCGGGACCGCGGCCGAGGTGGTCCTCTTCTCCGCGTTCCCGCCGAACCCGCGCTGGCGGTTCGGCTCGCACCACATGGAGGACTACGCCGACGCCACCGAGCGGGCGGCCCGCGACACCGGCTGCGCCTACGCGGACGTCTTCCGCAACTGGCAGACCATCGCCGCGCGCAAGAAGCCGGAGGACCTGCTCGGCAACGACATCAACCATCCGAACGATTTCGGGCATTGGATCTACTTCCAGGTGCTCAGCGCGCTGGGGCTGTGACCGGTCCTGGCTTCGGCGAGGGCCGCTCCGTGTGGATGGCATCCATGGTGGGCGCGGACCGCCGACCTCCGCGCCCGCATCCGGCTCCGGGGTGGCACCCGATCGGCCGTCGTGGCAACCTCCCGGCGGCATGAACCGCATCCTCGTCCTCTACGATTCCCAGACCGGCAATGTCGCGCAGATGGCCCGCCTTGTCGCCGACGGCGCGGCATCCGTACCGGACACCGAGGTGCGGGTGCGCTCCGTCGAGGAGGCCACGGCGGACGACGTGGCGTGGTGCGACGGCCTCGCGGTCGGCAGCCCGACCAACATGGGGATCCTCTCGTGGAAGATGAAGCGCTTCTGGGACGAGACGATGGGACCGAGCTGGATGCAGGTGGACGGCAAGATCGCCTGCGCCTTCAGCAGCGCGGGCGGCTGGGGCGGCGGCATGGAGCTCGCCTGCCAGTCGATCCTCACCGTGCTGATGAACTTCGGCTTCCTCACCTTCGGCGTGACCGATTACGCGTCGAAGATGCTCACTCCGCACTACGGCGCGGTCGTCGCCAAGGCGCCGCGCGGCGACGGCGACCAGGCCGCGTGCCGGCTGCTCGGACGCCGCCTGGCGGAGTGGACCGCGGTGTTCGTCCACGGACGCAAGGAGCTGCATCCCGCGCTGCGCGTCGCCGAGCGCACGCCGCCGGGCTGAGCGGCCGCGTTCAGGCGACCGGCGAATCCGCGACGAGGTCCGCCTCGAGCGCCGCGAAGAGCGCGGCGCCGAGCAGCGCGCACTGGTCGTTGAGGATCACCCGCACCGGGATCTGCTCGAGCAGCGGGCGCATCCGGCCCTTGTCGAGGAAGGCCGCGAGGAAACGTGGCTCGCGCAGCTTCGCGATGAGTTTCGGCGCGATGCCGCCGCCGATGAGCACTCCGCGTGTGGCCTTCATCTTGAGCGCCAGGTTCCCGGCTTCCGCGCCGTAGAGAGAGACGAAGAGGTCGAGCGCCTGCACCGCGCGCGAGGACGTCCCGTCCAGGCCCGCCGCGGCGATCGCGCCGGCCGACATGCCGGCGGCGAGCTCGGCGGCGAGCGCGGGGGATTCCACGCCGCGACCGGTCGCGCGGAGGAACTCGAAGAGGTTCACGAGCCCCGGACCGGACAGCACGCGCTCGTAGCTCACATGGCCGAACCTGCCGCGCAGGTGCACGAGCAGCTCGATCTCGAGGTCGCTCTGCGGCGCGAAATCCACGTGCCCGCCCTCGCTGGCGAAAGGACGCAACCGCGCCCCGTCGAAATAGAAGCCCGCCTGCCCGAGCCCCGTGCCGGCGGAGATGATGCCGGCGTTGCCCTCGGGGTCGGTGGTGCCTTTCTGCAGCGTCTCGAAATCGGCATCGGGCAACGCCGCGGCGCCGTAGGCGTTCGCCTCCAGGTCGTTGATGAGCGAGACCTGCGGCAGACCCAGCAGCCCGGCCAGCGAGGCGGCGCGGATGTGCCATGGCAGGTTCGGCGTGACCACTTCGCCGCCGATGACCGGGCCGGCGATGCCGAAGCACGCGCCGCGGACCTTGGCCGGATGCGCCGCGAGGAACTTCGCCACGATGTCCTCGAGCCGGACGTGGCCGCGGCTCGGGTACTTCTCCACCGCGACCGGCCGGGGCCGGTCGTCGCGGATCTCGAACAGGCCGAACCGCGAACCGGTCCCGCCGATGTCACCAGCTAGAATCATGTGCCCGGGAGTAAGACAGCGCCCGGGGCCGCGGCACAAGCGGCCCGTCCGGTCCCCTGCCCCGTCCCATGTCCATTCCCTCGATCGGCGCCGCGGACCAACCGCGCTGCGTCCCCGGCAATTTCGGTGGAGCCTCCACGAGCCGGGGCGCTAGCTTGCCCCAGCGCCCGGGGCGCGACCCTTCACCCTATGGAAACGACCCCCCTTCTCGGAACCCACCAGCCCGCCAACGCACACGTCGCCACGTGGGTCCGCGACATGGCCGCCCTCACCGAGCCCGACCGCATCTTCTGGTGCGACGGCTCCGAGGCCGAGCGCGAGCACCTCTACGCCGAGGCCGTCCGCACCGGCGTGCTGGTCAAGCTGGACCAGGAGAAGCTCCCGGGCTGCTACTACCACCGGTCCAACCCCAACGACGTCGCCCGCGTCGAGCAATGCACCTTCATCTGCACCGAGACCGAGGAGGAGGCCGGCCCGACCAACAATTGGGCCGAGCCGAAGGCCATGCGGGCCAAGCTGCTCGCCCTCGCCAAGGGCTCGATGCGGGGCCGCACGATGTACGTCGTGCCCTACCTCATGGGGCCCGCGGGTTCGCCGATGACCAAGGTCGGCTACGAGCTCACCGACTCGGTCTACGTGGTGCTCAACATGCGCATCATGACCCGCATGGGCGACGTGGCGCGCCACGAGCTCGGCGACCGGGATGATTTCAACCGCGGCCTGCACTGCCTGCTGGACCTCGATCCGGCGCGACGCTTCATCGCCCACTTCCCGCAGCGGAACGAGATCATCTCCCTCGGGTCCGGCTACGGCGGCAACGTGCTCCTCGGCAAGAAGTGCCTCGCGCTGCGCATCGGCTCCTGGCTCGGGCGCAAGGAGACGTGGCTCGCCGAGCACATGCTCATCCTCGGCGTCGAGTCGCCGACCGGCGAGAAGACCTTCGTCGCCGCCGCGTTCCCCAGCGCGTGCGGCAAGACGAACTTCGCCATGCTCGTCCCGCCCGCGCGCTTCGCCGGCTGGAAGATCTGGACCGTAGGCGACGACATCGCCTGGATGCGGCCCGGCCCCGACGGACGTCTCTGGGCCATCAACCCGGAGGCCGGATACTTCGGCGTCGCACCCGGGACCAACGCCCGGACCAACCCCAACGCGATGGTCACCCTGTCGCGCGACACCATCTTCACCAACGTCGCGCTCAAGCCCGACGGCACCGTCTGGTGGGAAGGCCACGACGACCCCGCCCCGGCCGAGTGCCTCGATTGGCAGGGACGCCCCTGGACGCCGGCCTCCAAGGAGAAGGCCGCCCATCCGAACTCGCGCTTCACCGCGCCGATGCGCAACAACCCCGCGCTCGCGCCGGAAGCGGATTCGCCGGACGGGGTGCCCATCAGCGCCATCATCTTCGGCGGACGCCGCGCCACCACGCTCCCGCTCGTGTGCGAGGCCTTCAACTGGGTCCACGGCGTCTATCTCGGCGCCACCATGGGCAGCGAGATGACCGCGGCCGCCGCGGGGACGGTCGGCCAGGTCCGCCGCGACCCGATGGCGATGCTGCCCTTCTGCGGCTACAACATGGGCCACTACTTCCGCCACTGGCTCAACATGCGGAAGCGCCTGAAGTATCCGCCCCGCGTCTTCCAGGTGAACTGGTTCCGGAAGGACCCCGCGGGCAAGTTCCTCTGGCCCGGTTTCGGCGAGAACATGCGCGTGCTCAAGTGGGTCGTGGACCGCTGCCACGGCCGGGTCGGCGCCCACGAGGCGCCGCTCGGTTGGCTGCCGCGCGTCCAGGACTTCGATTTCGAGGGGCTCTCCGGGTTCGGACCCGAGCAGTTCGACCAGGTCCAAGGGATCGATCTCGAAGAATGGCGCCGCGAGGTCCTTTCGCAGGACGAGCTGTTCATGAAGATCTACAGCTACCTGCCCAAGGAGATGATCTTCCAGCGTGAGCTGCTGGTGGCTCGGCTTTGATGCCGCTGGATCAGAGGACAGGGCACCGCGAGGCACTCGAGTTCGGATGGGGATTCGTGGAACTCGTCCGCCGGAGCCGGCCACGTGTCCGGTCTCTCATCTGCCGCCGACAGCGCTCCGAGGCGTCGGCGCCGGACCACGCGGGCGGGCCGCCCGCGCTACCGCAACGGATCAGAGGATCGGCACCGGCAAGAGCTGCCACGCGCCGGGCTTGAGGTCGCCCAAGGTGAGATCGCCGAAGCGGCTCCGGTGCAGCCGGGTCACGTTCAACCCTTGGCTCTCGAACATCCGCTTCACCTGGTGGTAGCGGCCTTCGGTCAGCTCCAGCCGCGCCTCGCGAGGTCCGATGATCTCCAGCTTGGCGGGCAGGCAGGGCTTGTCGTCGTCCGGCAGCAGGAGCGTGCCCGAGGCGAACAACGGGATGAGCTCGGGCCGCAGGTCGCCGTCGACCGTGGCCTCGTACAGCTTCGGCACCTTGTGCTTGGGCGAGGTCCAGCGCTGCACGAGCTCGCCGACATCGGTGATGAGCAGCACGCCGGTCGTGTCCTTGTCGAGGCGGCCGACGGTGGTGGCGGCCGGGTTGCGGCGGACCCAGCGGCGCGGCAACAGGTCGAACACCGTCGGCCCTTCCCGGGTCTCGTGCGTGCAGACGTATCCGGCCGGTTTGTGGAAGAGCGCCAGCAATCCTTCGGGCGCGTCCAACGGCTCGCCCTCCACCAGCACCGAACCCAGCGGCACCTTGTCCGACGGGTCCTTCGCGACGACGCCGTCCACCGTCACGTAGCCGTGCTTCAGCCAGCCCCGCGCCTCGCGGCGGCTGCAGTAGCCGAAATTGGCGAGGATCTGGTCGAGGCGTCGGATGTTCTTGCTCACGGAAGCAGGAGGGTCGTCCCGCGCCCGTGCCCGGCGCAATCCAAACCATCGGCGGAAGGCCCGTGGCGGCCGCGCGACGACGGACGCCTAAGTCAGACCGGCGCCACCGAGGCCATCTCGCGCACGCGTTCCAGGATGACGTCGGGCACATGCGGCTCGCCACCGATGCTCGGGGAGTACCAGACGCGCTTGCCGTGCTTGAGGCCGGGATTGGGCCAGGTCGGCCGGCCGGACCTGAAGCGCGCCTGCACCTCCGCCTCCGGTTCGCCGAGCATCACCGGGATGTCCTCGTAGCTGTGGAGCCCGTCGCTGATGAAGAACGGCACCACCACGAGGTCGTCCGTCGCGGCCATCGCGTAGCAATCGCCGATGCGCGGGTCCTCCTCCATGAAGAGCGCGTGCGTCGCCGCGTAGAGCCCGCGGCCGGCGATGAACGCGACCTGGTGCTCGATCGCTTTGCGGGAGTTCTCGTTGTTGCCGGTGCCGTGGCCGGCGATGAAGAGCGTCGTGCGGTCCGGCCGCGGACGGCTTCCGTCCGGCGCCGGATGCTGCTCCACAACGTCGCGGGCGCGGGCGAGGACCACCTCGGTCATGCTCGCGTGGGTGCCGACCGGTCCGCAGTAGTGCAGCGTCTGCGCACCGCGCCGTTGGACGCGCGGGAATCCCGTCTCGCCGTTCCTGCAGAAGCCGAGCTCGCGCGGGATGACCTGCTCGGTGAAGTAGCCTTCGCTGATGAACAGCGGCACGACGAAGACCCGCGGCGTGGTCGCGCCCCGCAACACGCCGGCGAAGGTCGGATGCTCCTTCCAGAAGCACTCGACCACCTTGGCGAAGACCCCGCGGCGGCGCAGTTCGTCGGCGTGCTGGAAGGTCGGCGCCGCCGAATCGGCGTTCAGCGTCGAACCATGGCCCGCGAGCACGAGCGTGGCGTCGGAGAGGTCGGTGTCCATCGGCGGGCGGAGGATGGTCCGGAACGGCGGCGATGCAAGGCGGGCCCGGAAGGCGGTCGCCGGGACCCGGATCAAGGGAACGAGGAGGAACCGGAGGACCCGGTCCTCAAGCCATCAGCGCCGCCACCAGCTCTTGCCTTCGCGGGCCGGGGCCTCCGCGACGGCGGCCGGTTGGCCGGTGAGTTGCCGGATGAGCAGCTGGCTGCGCGCGGATTCGAGCGCCATGCGGAACTCGTCGTAGCTTCCGTGGCGTTCGGCCGGGTTCTTCGCCATCGCCTTCGAGAGCGCCTCGCTGGTCGGGACCGAGATGTCGGGAACGGCGACGTGGGCCGGCGTCAGCGGCGTGTGGATCTGCGCCGCGACCACCTCGTCCACGGTGGCCGCCTCGAACGGCACATGTCCCACGAGCGCGTGGTAGAGCGTGCCGGCGAGCGAGTACATGTCGCTCAGGAAGCTCTCGCCGGTCTGCTGCACGCGTTCGGGCGCGATGTAGTAAGGGGTTCCGAACACCGGGGCGTAGTTGTCCTTCTCGGCGTCGGTCTTACGCGCGAGGCCGAAGTCGACCAGCTTGGGCTCGCCATCGGAGTTGAAGAGGATGTTGCCCGGCTTGATGTCGAGATGGAGCAGGCCGTGCTTGAGCGCCGTCGCCAGCGCGCTGGTGACCTTGATGCCCACGTCGAGCACATCGAGCTCCGGCAGGCGCTTGGAGGTCTCGATCCTCCCGTCGAGGTCGCCGGCGTCGGCGAGCTCCATCACCAGATACTTGTGCGGCCCCTCCTGGTCGAAGGTGTAGATGTGGATGATGTTGGTGTGGTTCAGCGCGGCACAGGCGCGGGCCTCGGCGGCGAAGGCGTCCACGGAATCCTCGTCCTGCGCGATCTCCACCTTCATCAGCTTCACCGCCACGATGCGGCCGAGCGTGGTGTCGTAGGCGTTGTAGACCGTGCCCATGCCGCCCGAGGCGATCTCGGAGCGCAGCTCGAACTGCCGCAGCTGCATCGGCATCATGATCGGCACCGAGCACTTCGTGCACGGCGTCTTCCCGAGCGGCGCGAGGTCGCCGGAGATGAACACCTTTGCCCCGCAGTGCGGGCAGGCGACGAGCTTGAGCGAGTTGCGGGCGGGCTGCATCTTTGACGTGGCGCGGGAATGTAGTCCGGGGGGCGCGGGGGACAAGCACACGTTGCTCCGCCGGAAGAAAGTTTGAGCCCGCGCGGTCGTCCTCCTACGGTCCGCCGCTCATGAAGCACACGGGAACCGTCCACCTCGTCGGCGCCGGTCCGGGCGACGCCGGATTGCTCACCCTCCGCGGCGCCGAGCTGCTCGGCCGCGCGGATGTCGTGGTCTACGACGCGCTGGTGAACCCCGACCTCCTCCGCCTCGCGCCGAAGACCGCCGAGTTGATCTACGGCGGCAAGCGCTCGCGCGACCACGCCATCCCGCAGGAGGACCTCAACCAGCTGCTCGTC
>CANGMH010000190.1 GCA_947454005.1 Verrucomicrobiota bacterium | reverse complement strand
GGAGCCGGGCCGTCCTTGCATCCGCCTCCGCCCGGCCCGCGTCGGGCTCGACGCGGCCGGCGGGGATGGCGATCTGGTCCCGGTCGGCGCGGGAGATGTCGCCCGCTTTCAGCCGCGCCTCCGCGATGCCCGCCTCCTGGCGGAGCGAACCGGCGGAGGCCCGCAGCACGCGGGCCTGCTCGTCGGCGAGCAGCACGGCCACATAGCCGCGGGCGACCGCGAGGTCGAGCTGGCGCCGCGCGTCGGCGAAACGCGCCTTCGCGCCGTCGATCCCCGCCGCGGCGGAAGCTTTGCGCGCCGACCGCTTGCCACCGATCTCGACGAGCTGGTTGAAGGTCGCGATGGTGTCGTAGCTGCGATGGAAGAGCCCGTTGCCGAGGGATGTCGCCGAGGGCGAGTTGTCGGCCGGCACCTTTGTGACGGAGAGCGCGAGCACGGGGTTGGGGATCTCGCCGGCAACGAGCTTCTGGGCCGTCGCGATGTCCACGTCGGCGCGGGCCGCGAGGAGGTCCCAGTTCTTCGCGAAGGCGGTGCTCCTCGCCTCGGCCAGCGTGACGGCCGGCACGGCCGGACGATCGGCCTCCACGGCGGCCACGATGCCGAAGTCGAGGTACAAGGCGGTCCGCAGGAAAGCCCGCACGACGACGCGGAACGCGGTCCGGCGATGCCGGTCGCGACGGTCGTGGCTGCCTGCGGGGCCGACCCGCCACGGCCCCGGACGGAGCAACCAGGCGGAACACGCCGACGAAAGTGTCTCGGTAAGTCTTCTCACAGGTTCGATAGATCGGGACAACCACCGCGCGCCGAGACCCAGGTCCTCTTGCCGGTCGCCAGACGTCGGCGCCGGTCCGCCGACGGTTCGACGGCCAAGGCATGCAGGATCCGCACGAGCACCGGCAACGACACGGGTTTCTCCAGGACGACACCGGCTCCCGAAAACCGCCCCCGGTCGGAAGCATCGACGGTCAACGCAGCGATAGCGCCGTCGGGACGGATCATCCTCAACCGGCCGAGGGTCTCCTCGCATCCGCCGTCCTCCACGCCGACGTCGAGGACGACGAGGTCGAAATCCGTCGCCGCATATCGATGGACCGCAGCCACACCCGGCGAGGAGACGCACACCGCGAAATCCTCGGACTCCAGCGCTCGCGCCAACGAATCGCGCACGACCGCGTCGTCGCCGACCAAGAGGACCTGCGGAGGACCGACGCGGAACGAGGGCGCCTGGGCTTTGACAGGGCCGGACACCCGCATCCCGTGCCTTGACGACGGCGCGTCCGCCGCGGCAGCGCGGCGTCCATCGTCTCCGAGGAGACCTGCGGGAAGGCAGTTGGCGGTCATCGATAAGGACATCTCTCCGATTTTGCGACCATAGCCGGGCAAGAACGGCCCCATCGCCGCCCCTGCCCGACCGGTCAGGCATGTGGTTGACCGCCCGCCGAACGGCGACGGACGGACAGGACGCCTGGCCAAAATCAGACCGGACCCGCCGGACGTTGTCAGGCGGCCACCCAGACCGGCCTTCGCTTCCAACCCCTGCGGCCTCTGACCGAGGCCACCGCACGGAACGCGACCCATCTTCGCGCCACCAACCCGTGCACGTCGCACCGGCCGGGGCGCCGCCTGACATCTCCGGGCGACGCGAACGGCGTGCCAAGCGTCCGACAGCCCGGGATGCGCGTGTTTTCGGGCATTCCTGCGCTTCGAAGGCTGGAGGGAGGTCCGACGGTGCAAAGGGAATGGCCAGCCATGGCCAGCGGGTTTCCACCGGGCGCCATCGGACGAGGATCCTCCGACGGAAAGACGCGCCTTTCGGGAATCGACAAGCTGGCATCGTTCCCGCATGAGCGTGGCCGCCTTGCTGTCCACGACCGTCCAGCGCCGCCTCGCCGGGTTCATCCTCGCCATCGTGCTGGCGGCGGGCCTTCTCGGCTGGGCCAGCCACGCCGCGCTGCGCCAGGGCGCCGAGCTGAGCGAGACACTCGTGCGCGAGCAGCTGGAGAACTTCCGGATCGCCGACCAGTTCGAGACGGAGCTGCACCGGTTGCGCGGGATCATCGGACGCTTCGAGATCCACCACGACCGGGCCGACTGGAGCCGCTTCCAGCACGAGCAGAAGGCGCTGGACGCGTGGCTGGACGAGCGCCGGCAGAATGTCACCACCGCGGCCGAGCGCTCCGTGCTGGAAGAGATCGACCGCACCTACAACGGCTACTTCACCACCGCCCGGAGCCTCGATGCCGAGATCGCACGAGGGACGCCGTGGCCGGAGCTGGCGCCCAAGGTCGAGGAGGCGGTGACCAAGTTCGAGGAGCTGGGCCTGCTCGCGGGAAAGCTCCTGAAGGCGCACCGCTCCGGCCTCGCGGACCATCTCGACCGGTCCCGCGACGACCTCGGCCGCATGCGCGGGCTGCTCTTCGGCGCGCTCGCGGGCCTGCTGGTGGTGGGCGGCCTGTTCGCGGTCGTCGTCTGGCGCGACATGATCCAGCCGCTCCGCCTCCGGTTGATCGAGAGCGAGGACCTCATCGCGCGCCAGGAGAAGCTCGCCTCTCTGGGGGTGCTCGCTGCCGGCGTCGCGCATGAGATCAGGAACCCGCTCACGGCGATCAAGGCCCGGCTCTTCACCCAGCGGAAGCAGCTCGCGACCGGCACCCCTGCGGCGGCGGACGCCGAGGTGATCAGCGGCGAGATCGACCGCCTGGAGCTGATCGTCCGGGGCTTCCTCGCCTTCGCGCAACCCGCGAGACCGGAACAGGTGCCGCTCGTCGCAGGGACCTTGATGCGCGAGGTGCAGGAGCTGCTCGGTCCGGTGCTGGCGAAGGACGACATCCGCCTGGAGCTGGAGCCCGCCGAGGGCCTGCGGTTCTCGGGCGATCCGGCCCAGCTGAAGCAGGTGCTGATCAACCTCGTCCAGAACGCCGCCGAAGCGATCGGCCGCGACGGGACCGTCACGCTCCGGGCGCGCGCCGGCGTCCACCGGTTGCGCGGCCAGCCCTGCGACGTCGTCCTGCTGGAGGTCGCCGACACCGGACCGGGCGTGGCGCAAGGGATCCGCGAGCGCCTGTTCGACCCGTTCTTCACCACCAAGGAATCCGGCACCGGCCTCGGGCTCGCCATCGCCCTCCGCATCGTCGAGAAGCACGGCGGCGCGATCGAGCTGCAGACGGTCCCCGGTCGCGGCGCGATGTTCGGCGTCGTGATCCCCGTCGGTCCGCGTCCCCACCCCGCGCCATGAGCCCCGCCGCCCGCATCCTGTTGGTCGAGGACGACCCCGGTCTCGCCGCCGGGCTCCTCTCGGTGCTCGAAGCCGAGGGGTACCACATGACCCTCGCGCGTCGCGGGGACGACGGCCTCGCGCTCGCCGAGGCCGAGGCCTTCGATTGCGTGCTCACCGATCTGCGGCTGCCCGGGCTCGGCGGCCTGGACCTGGTCCGGCGGCTCCACGCGGCGAAGCCGACCCTGCCGATCCTGTTGATGACGGCGCACGGCACGACCGAGACCGCCATCGAGGCCACGAAGCTCGGCGCGTTCGATTATCTGCTGAAGCCGTTCGAGATGGAGGACCTGATCGGGCTGCTCGCGAAGGCCGTCGACAGCGGCCGTCGGGCCGGGTCGGCGCCGGAATTCGATCCGCAGCGGCTCGGACCGGACGCCATCATCGGGCGCAGCCGCGCGATGCAGGGCATCTACAAGGAGCTCGGCCGCATCGCGGCCAAGCCGGTGAACGTGCTCATCCGCGGCGAGACCGGCACCGGCAAGGAGCTGGTCGCGCGGGCGCTCTACCAGCACAGCGACCGCGCGAAGAAGGCCTTCGTGGCGGTGAACTGCGCCGCGATCCCGGAGACGCTCCTGGAATCGGAGCTGTTCGGCCACGAGCGCGGCGCCTTCACCGGCGCGGTGGAGCGGCGGATCGGCCGCTTCGAGCAGGCGCACGGCGGGACGTTGTTCCTCGACGAGATCGGCGAGATGGGCGCCAGCACGCAGGCCAAGCTGCTGCGCGTGCTCCAGGAACGCGTGATCCAGCGCCTCGGGGGAAAGGACGTCATCCCCGTGGACGTGCGGCTCGTCGCCGCGACCCACGTCGACCTCGAGGCGGCGATGACCGATAAGCGCTTCCGCTCGGACCTCTACTACCGGCTGAACCAGGTCACCGTCGCCTTGCCGCCGCTGCGCGAGCGCCTCGAGGACCTGCCCGCGCTGGTCGGACATCTCGCCGCCAAACACGCCGCGGTGCTCGGCTTCCCGCCGTCCGCGTTCCCGGAGGACGCCCTGCGGATCCTCCACGCCCACCGGTGGCCTGGGAACGTCCGCGAGCTCGAGAACGTCGTGCGCCTCGCCCTGCTCCGCTCGCGCGGTTATCCCGTGACCGCCGCCGTGCTGCTCGAGGCGATGGCGAACCCCGTCGGACCCGGCGTCGCCGCCGAGAGCCCGGATCTCCGTCGGCTCGTCGCCGAATCGTTGGCCGCCGCCCAGCGCGGCGACGCGATCGACGTCCACGCCCGCGTCATCGAGGCCGCCGAGCGCGAGCTGTTCTCGCAGGCGATCGCCCTGGCGGACGGCAACCAAGCGAAGGCCGCCCGATGGTTGAACGTGTCGCGCGTGACCATGCGCGAGAAGTTGAGGACCTTCGGGCTGAAGGCCGCGTCCGACACCGATCCGGGCGAGTGACCGCGCGGCGGACCGACCGACCGCCGTGCGGTCACTTCGGGTTCCCGGGCGATCCGCCGGCCAGCTTCTGGGCCTGGCGCACGAGGTCGATGAACTCGGCGCGATAGCCTTCCTTGTCCTCGCCGAGTCCTTGTTCCGCGAGTCGGAGGACCTTCTCCCAGGTCAGGTCGCCTTTGTGCGGCGAACCGCGCAGGAGCATGCCGTACCCGGCGACGGCGGCGGCGAACTTGAGGTCGGTGCTCGCGGCGCGGGATGCGATGTCGCCTCCCTTCACCGCCTGCTCGATGAGCCGGCTCTTGTCGCCGTCCGGCAGTTTGTAGCGGAGCTTGAGGTCGATCAGCTCATCGGTGTGGACCGCCTTCGCCTTGGCATCGGCGAGCGTCCCGGTCTTCGCCGGGGAGTAGCGCAGTGGATCGACACCGGCGAGATCCGGCCCGACCGGCACGATCTCGTAGAGCACGGTGACGCTGTGGCCGGCGCCGACCTCGCCCGCGTCCTTGGTGTCATCGTTGAAATCGCAGTCGCGCAACAAGCGCTTCTCGTAGCCGAGCAACCGGTAGCGGGCGACGCGCGCCGGGTTGAACTCGACCTGCACCTTCGCGTCCTTCGCAACGGTCACCAACGTTCCGTCGAGCTGCTCGACGAGGACCTTGCGCGCCTCGCTGAAGGAATCGAGGTAGGCGTAGTTGCCGTTCCCCTTGTCGGCGAGCGTCTCCATCGTCGCGTCCTTCAGGTTGCCCATGCCGAAGCCGAGCACGCTGAGGAACACGCCGCTCTTGGCCTCGCCCGCGATGAGGTCGAGCAGCTCGCCGCGATCGGTGACGCCGATGTTGAAGTCGCCGTCGGTGCAGAGGACGACGCGGTTGACGCCGTCCTTGATGAAGCGATCCGTCGCCATCGCGTAGGCGTCGCGGATGCCGGCGCTGCCGTGAGTGCCGCTGCCGGCACGGAGACCTTCGAGCACGTCGACGGCCTGCGCGCGGCCTTCGGGGGTGATGGCCACCGGCTTGAGCGCGACCTTGGATTCCCCCGCGTAGGTGACGATGCCCACGGTGTCGCGCGGGGTGAGCTTGTCGAGCAGCAGCCGCATCGAGCGCTTCACCAGCGGCAGCTTCGCCTCGTCCTCCATCGAGCCGCTGACATCGAGAAGGAAGACCAAGTTGGCGCGAGGACGCTCGCCGCGGGCGATGGACCGCGCCTGGATGCCGACCCGGACGAGCTGGTGCGTGTCGGCCCACGGGCAGTCCGCGACCTCGACCGTGGCTCCGAGGGGCGCGTCGCCGCGCGGCTGCGGATAGTCGTAGCGGAAATAGTTCACCAGCTCCTCCAGCCGGACCGCGTCCGGCGGCGGGAGCGTGCCGCCGCGGAGGAACCGTCGGATGTTCGAGTAGCTGCCGGTGTCCACGTCCATGCCGAACGTCGAGAGCGGCGCGACCGTGACCTCCTTGAAAGGATTGTCCTCCACCGCCGCGTACGCCTCACCGGACGGCGCGGCATATCGGAAGGACAGCTCCAGCTTCTCCGTCTCCCGACCGAAGGGCCGCCGGTAGGGGAAAGCCGACGACCTCGACGCCTCGTCAAAGCGATCGGCTTGAACCACCTCATCGAGCGCCTTCAACCGGACCGTCGCGCGCCCCGCTGCCGCATCCGCGTTCCGTTGCAGGCCCAAAGCCTCGATCCGCGGCAGAGGTCCGCTCGCGGACACCGCTCTCCGGCTCCCGTCGACGGTCGCCCCAGCCGCTCCGGCGGACAGGGACCGGATCGATGGGTCAAGGGGCAGCGCAGGCGCGGCCGGGCCTGCGAGTCCGTAGCGTTTCCCGAGCGTCGGTGCCGCCAGTTGCGGCGCTGCGGCGGAAGCCGCGGTCGCCAGGAGATCGACCGCGGCCTCACCACCGGTCGCGACCCGGGGATCGCCGGCCGCGGACGGCGGCGAAGCCACGGCATCGAGAGACGCTCGAGGTGCCGACGCGACCGGAGCGACACCTTTCTTGGAGAAGGACGCCAGCGGCGGAACGGAAGAGCCGGTCTCCACAGCGTCGGGCGCCTTCGATGCGGTCAAGGGAACGGACATCTCGGCACGGGCGAGTCTTCCCGGCTGGTAACGCAGGGAACCGAAGGGATCGGCGCCGACGTCCATCCGAGGCCAAGCGACCGACACGGCGATCGCTGCCACACCCAAGGCGGCCGCGGCCCAGAAAAGACGCTGGCGCCACGTGGCGAACAGGTCCCGGTACGATAGCGGCCCGTTGTCGTCGGCCGTCGGCACCGCCAAATCTTCGACGACACCGCTCGATGCGCCGGACGCCTCGACCGCGGTCGGGGTCCGTTTCCCGGCGCTCCGCACAATCGCGGCGCGATGGGTGGGCGAAAGCTCGACCGCGGGCTCGGCGGCGAAACCCGCGGCGAGCGTGTCCGCGGTCGCGGACAAGGCGGCGAGTTCGGCGCGAAGGCCGGGCGTCTCTTCGAGAGCGGCCTCGACGGCGGCGCGGCCGGCGGCATCGAGTTCGCCGAGGGCGTAGGAGGTGAGTTCGGGGGAATCAGGGGAAAGTCTCATGGTATCGATCGGTCCGGGTTTCGGTCTCAGCCGCGGGCCGCTTGGGCGGGGCGGTCCAGTTTCTCCATCCGGAGGCGCAGCGTCCGGAGCGCGGTGTGCAGCAGGAACCCGATGTTCCCCACGCTGAGCGAGGTGACGTCGGCGATCTCTTGGTAGCTCATCTGGTGCTGGAACTTCAGGCGCACGACCTCCCGCTGGTTGGGCGGAAGATCGGCGAGCAGGTCGAGCGCGTTGGCGGCGCGCTCGCGGGTATCGGCGGCATCGGCCGGCGTCGGCGCGGTCCCGGAGGCGGAGCGTCGGTCGAGCTCGGCCTCGGTGGTCTCGGTGCAGGTGGTCATACGGCTGGATCTTCGGCGCACGTCGAGGGCCCGGTTCCGGCAGACCGTGAAGAGCCATTGCGCTAGGTGGCCTTCCACCAGGTCCGGCGGCTGCTTGCAGAGGCGCAGGAAGGTGTCCTGCACCACGTCGCGGGCGGTCTCCAGGTCGTCGGTGAACCCGAGCGCATAGCGGACCAACGGAGCTTCATACCGCACCAGCGCGGCGCGGATGAACTCCGCTTGCGTCTCCGCCGCCGCACCGGTGGTCTTCAGTTCGTGAGGTCCCATGTCGTGCTGGTGAGTCAACGTCCCGCTCCGGCATTCCTTGGAGAAATGTTGGGCCGATCCTGAACTTGCACTTGCCTCGGCCGAATCCTTTTCCGTATTTTGCAATCGATTTGCAACACACCGCTCCCAACTGGACCGGCATGGTGACGTCGCTCCGCGCGTTCGCCGGCGGTGTGTTGTGCGCGCTCCTCATCCTGTGCGGAGCCTTGTCGGCCGATGAAGGCCGGCATCGGCAACTCCACGCGGACGACCACGGACACGACGATTCCGGCACGTGCGCGGTCTGTCTGCTCCTCGCCGGCGGCTGCGACCTCGCTCCGGATCCCGAAGCACCGGCGGTCATCACGACCGGGCGTGCCCTGGAATGGAGCGTGGTCTGCGACGCGGCGCCTGATCGGGACATCCGTACCGTCCGGAGCGATCGGGGACCGCCGACGGACCGCGCCTGACCCACGGCCGCGGGAGCTTTGCTCCCGAAGTGCCGCCGTCGCGCTCCCGTCCGGATCCCCGGTACCGGGAGGTCTCGTCCGCCCTGTCGTCGGCCTGCCCGTTCCCCGGGAAGGCCGCGGCGTATCCCCCACCGTAGCCCTTTCCCTTTCCTGTCCATGCAACTCCGTCCGTTCCCGTACCTGCCCGCCCTGCTGCCCGCCGTCTCCGTCGCGACGTTCGCTCTTGTGAACACCGCAGCCAACGCCCAGACCGCCGCCCCGACCGCCGCCCAGTCCATC
>CANGMH010000189.1 GCA_947454005.1 Verrucomicrobiota bacterium | reverse complement strand
GGTGCCCGGGGACGGCGGCGCGGCATCCGGTCATCCTCATGCTCGGCGCGCTCGACTCCAACACGCCTCCTGCTTGGAGCACGAACCTGGTCCAAGAAGGCTGGATGCTCTGCGCCTTCTCGGTCGCACATCCGCCTGATCCTGATCCGGCGAGGCGGCCGCAGTGGCTGGTCTTCGACGAGCGCTTCGCGCACAGCTACCCGCTCGCGGCCCAACGCGCCATCGTCGATAGCCAACGCGTCGTGGCCTACTTGCGCACCCGCGCCGATGTGGACCCCGACAAGCTCGGCTGGTTCGGCAGCTCTTCGACCGGCATCCCCGGCCTTGCCGTCGCCACGCAGGGTCCACGACTGGCGGCGGTCGTCGCGTTCGTCAGCACGGGAGCGTATCGCGCGTGGCTCGACACCTGGCAACCGAACCGGTTGTGGCGCGGCGGCACCAACGGCCTATGGCCTGAGACCGAACGGATCCTCGCCACGGCGGACCCGATCCTTCACGCCTCCAACCTCTGGCCCACCGCGACGCTCCTCGTGAACGGCGGGGACGACAAGGTCGTGGACATCCGCTCCGCGCGCGCCTTCGTCGAGGCGGCCCGGCAGGCGTTCACCAACGACCCGGCGCGACTGCGGTTGGTGAACTACGAAGGCTTCGCCCACAACCTGCCTCAGGATGTCGTGCGCGACTACGCCGAGCGTTGGTTCCGCCTCTACATGCACCCTTCCGATCCACCGCCCGGACCCTCGGTTCCGATCGGCTCGCTCGCCGAGGCCGCGCGGCAGACGCAGATCAATGCCGCTCCCCACGCGTCGGTCGTCGGGGCGTCCGCCGGGACAGACCCGGAGAAGCCCGTCGCCATCGGCTCCCGCCTGGAGTTGTTCACGGACGACCTGCTGGTCGCGAAACTCGACGGATGTTCGCTCAAGCTGCACGAGCCGCACCCCGCGGATGTCGCGCTGCGCTTCGACGCGCCGTGGGAGGGCGCCTTCAGCGCTTACGTCACCGTGCTGCACGACGGCGAACGCTTCCGCTGCTACTACCGCGGCAATCCCATGGACGGCCGCGACGGCTCGGACACCGAGGTCACCTGCTACGCCGAAAGCAGCGACGGCGTCCGCTTCACCAAGCCCGCGCTGGGACTCTTCGAAGTCCACGGCACGCGCAGCAACAACGTGGTGCTCGCCGGCCAGGCTCCGTTCTCGCACAACTTCGCGCCCTTCATCGACTCCCGCCCCGGGGTGCCCGCCGCCGAGCGCTTCAAGGCGCTGGCCGGCACGTCGGAGCGCGGTCTCTTCGGCTTCGTGTCCGGGGACGGACTCCGATGGCGCAAGCTGCGCGAGACGCCGCTGATCACGAAGGGCGCCTTCGATTCGCAGAACGTCGCCTTCTGGTCCGCCAGCGAACGCTGTTACGCGCTCTACTTTCGCACCTGGACCGATGGCGACTTTGCGGGATTCCGCACCATCAGCCGCGCCACCTCGACCAACTTCTTGGACTGGTCCGCGCCGGTGCAGATGAGTTTCGGGGACACGCCGCGCGAGCATCTCTACACGAGCCAGACGCATCCCTACTTCCGCGCACCGCATATCTACGTCGCCACACCGATGCGGTTCCTGCCCGGTCGCAAGGCGCTCACCGCCGGACAGGCCCGGACCCTCGGAGTGGACCCCGGCTATGCCAGCGACACGGCGGAAACGGTCTTCATGACCACTCGCGGCGGCGACCGCTACACGCGCACCTTCATGGAAGGCTTCATCCGGCCTGGTTCCGACCTCGGTAACTGGGCCTCGCGCGCCGGCCTGTCCGCGCTCGGCATCGTCCCGACCGGTCCGGCCGAGATGTCGCTCTACAAACAGGCGCACTACGCGCAGCCGACCGGGCAACTCGTCCGCCATACCCTGCGCACGGACGGCTTCGTCTCGGTGAACGCGCCGTTCGCGGGCGGTGGGTTCGTGACGAAACCGCTCACGTTCACCGGCCGCGAACTCGTGGTGAACTTCAGCGCCGGCGCCGCCGGTGGGCTGCGCGTCGAACTCCAGGACCCGGCCGGGAAGCCGCTTCCCGGTTTCGCGTTGGCCGACGCGGTGGAACAGATCGGGGACGAGATCGAGCGGGTGGTGACGTGGAAACACGGACGGGATCTGGGCGAACTGGAAGGCCGGCCCGTGCGTTTGCGTTTCGTGATGAAAGACGCGGACCTGTATTCGTTGCGCTTCCGTTGACGCCTCCGCCGCGCCGCCGGCGTTTTCACGTCGGCCTGCCGCCCTTGACCGATCCGTCCCGGTCGTCCGCCGGCCGCCGCGACACCCCCTCCCTCCGGCCCCATGCGCGGGGGATGAGCGCCTCGCTTCCGGTCAGCGACTTCTTCCGAGTGGTCACTGTGCGCCACGTTCGGAGCGGAGTGGACATCTGTGGAACGTGGGCCTGCCCCGACCCGTGCATCCGCCTTGGGGCCCTGGGGAAGTCGCCGTCGTGGTCGGTGTCGTCAGGGACGATCAAGGACAGCGATGTTGCGTCAACGGGCGTTTCCCTGCGTTGAGGCCGGAACCTGCCGAAATCAGAAAGACGCATCAAAGGTCTGTGGACGTATCGGAACGAAGGTTCGCGAGATCCGGCTCCATCGCGTTTGTGGCTAGCGGGCCCGCCACCTCCACCATGGTTGATCGGTGTCTTTGGGTTCGGTTGACCGTTGGGGACAGGTCAGGAACATCCATCTTGCAAGACTTGGGTCGCTGAAGTCCGCCACCGTGGCGATGCCATGGTGTCGCAACGCTTGGAGGAAGCCACCAGCTGCGCATCGCTCGATATCCGTCGGGTCGATTCCGCGGCTGCGTGCGGCCCGGTGGTTCGGACGCTGGAGATCCCGACAGGCGCGGCGGTCCGCGTGATCCCGTTCCACGTGATCTCCGTCGGTGATCGTTGGACTTCACGCCGAGCGCCGGATGTGCCGGAGTGGGCAGGGCGGTCGGGTCACTTCATCTGCACCGAGATCGTGTTGCTGGTGGAGTAGATCACGGCCCCGGCGGGGCTCCGGTAGCGCGCGACCACGGTCACCACTTTGTCGGTCGGGCGATCCTTCCCCCAGCGCAGCGCGAGCTGGTAGCCCAGTCCGAGCGACGTCTCGGCGATGAGCGGCTTCAGCGCCGGAGCATCGAACGACCAGACCTTGAGCGGCTTCGTCGTCCCGACGGCGCCGGCGTCGACCACGCCCTCGAGCAACACCACTTCCAAGGTGCCTTGCCGGATGGCCACGCCGCGGGCGACGCCCGGGCCGCTGGCGTAGATGCGGACGCCGATGCCGTCCGGGCCCGGCACGCCGTCGAGGTTCAGCGCCACGGGCACGCCGAACAGATGGAGGTCGGCCACGGCGTCGCGACCGCCGCGCGCGGCCTTCCCGGCGCCGCCGCAGCCGGCGCCGAGGATGCACAGCGCCACGATGCAGGCGAGGCGCGCGGCGAGGGACGACTTCGTCCCGGAGGGGTGGGTCATGGCAGGTTCAGAGGACCTTGGCAGCCGACGCGGGGCCCGGAGGCGGCGTGGTCGCGGGCGACGACGGCGTGATGATGATGTTCCGGCGCGGAGGCGGGTTGGTGGGGTACAACGGGTCGAGCAGCCGGCGCTGCATCTCGCCCTGCTTCATCAACGGCTTGAAGCTGGAGGAATCCAGCTGCTGGCGGAGGACGTCGTCCGGATCGCGCAGCGGCACCGGGGACTGGAGGTTCACCAGGACCTGGGGCGTGAGGAGGATCAACAGCTCCTTGCGCTCGCGCTTGGTGGACGTGGTGCGGAACAGCGCGCCGAGGTAGGGGATGTCGCCCATGATGGGCATCTTCTTCACCCGCTTGTCGTCGGTGGTGGCGATGAGGCCGCCGATGATGATGGTCTGGCCGCTCTGGGCGCTGACCGTGGTGCTGGCCTTGCGCTGGTTGATGATGGGCACGGAGGACGACTTGTTGACCTGCACGCTGGAGCTGCTGATGGCGCTGTTGGTCGTGCCGATCTCCATCTTCACGAAACCGTCGGGGCTGATCTTCGGCGTCACCGTGAGGTTCACGCCGACGTCCTCGTAGCGGAACGAGGTGGTGAGGTTGTTCTGGGCGTCGAGGCGGCTCTGGTCGATCAAGGGCACGCGCTGGCCGATGTTGATGGTGGCCGGTTTGTTGTCGGCGGTGACGATCTGCGGACGGCTGAGGACCTCGAGGCGGCCCTGCTCCTTCAGCGCGCGGAGCAGGAAGGAGAAATCGCTGCCGGTCACCGCGGTGGAGAAGCCGCCGAGGTTCTTGAGCTGGTCGGCGACGCCGAGGTCGGTGCCGATGGCGTAGCTGGTGTCGCCGCTGGCGCCCTTGTAGTTCCACTCCATGCCCAGGTCGGTGGCGTTGTCCAAGGTGACCTCGGCGAGCAGCACCTGGATCAGCACCTGCGGCTGCGGCATGTCGAGCTCGTCGATGATGTGGCGGACCTGGTCGAAATAGCGGCGGTTGGCGGAGAGCAGCAGCGTGTTGCTCGAGGTCTCGGCGACGACGGCGACCTCCTGCTCCATCGACCGCTGCACGGCGGCCGCGGCGTCGGCGCCGAGCGCCTGGATCAGCTTCTGGCGCTCCTGGTCGAGGAAGCCGCGGATGGCGGCCGCCACCTCGACGGCCTGCGAGTTCTTGAGGCGGATGACCTCGGAGTTGCGCTCCAGCGCGGTGCTGGAATCGAGCGACTCGATCAGCTGCGAGACGAGCGCGACGTAGTGGTCGGTGCCGCCGATGAGCAGGCTGTTGGTGCGCGGGTCGATGGTGACCGTCAGCGCCGATTGCTCGGCGGTCCCGAGCGTCGCCGAGGCGAGGGATTCCTCCTCGCCGTTCCCGCCTTCGCCGGCGACCGGCCGGACCAGCGTGTACTGCACGGAGCGCTGGGCGTTGGGCGAGGCGTTCTGCGTCATGCGGAACATCTGGGTGAGCAGCTCCCCCATCTGGCGCGCGTCGGCGTTGCGGAGGGCGAAGACCTTGATCTTGGCCATCTGCGGCGAACTGGCGTCGAGGCGCGTCACGATCTGCTCCAGCAGCCCCATGTAATCGACCGGGCCGGAGACGATGAGCGAGTTCATGCGCGGGTCCGGCGTGATGAGCACGGACTCCTTCAGCGCGGCGGTGACGAGCTCCTGTCCTTCCTGGGTGCGGGTGATGAACTGGAGCACGGACTGCGCGTTCGGGCTCTGCTCGTTGATCGGCGCCGCCTTGGTGTTCAGCGCGGTGTTGAGGATGGACGCGAGCGATTCCGCCTTGGCGTAGCGGAGCGGGAAGACCTTGATCTCGCTGACCTTCGCGACCTGGTCGGTGTCGAGCTTGTGGACCAGCTCGCCGATGCGCTTCGCGTCGGTCTCGCCGCAGGAGACGACGATGGCGTTGATGCGCTCGTCGGCCGTGACGGTGATGGGCAGGACCTGGTTGGGGAGGTTCTCGCGGAAGAGGCCCTGCACGGTGGTGGCGACCTTGCGGGCGTCGGCCTTGGCCAGCGGGAAGACGTGGATGGCGATGCCGGTCTCGGTCGGCTCGCTGTCGAGCTTCTCGTTCAGCCCGCCGACGGTGCCCATATCGTCCTCCGTCGCGCCGACGAGCAGCGCGTTGACCCATTGGTCGGCGATGATGGTGACGGGGTCGACGGGCTCGCCCTTCACCTTGGGCGGGCGGTTGGCGAAGATGGGCCGCAAGGTGCTCTGGAGCTTCATCGCCGTCGCCTTCTTGAGGGGGAAGACCTTGAAGTTCAGCCGGGAGAAGACGCTCTCGCCGTCGAGCTCGGGGAGCATGCGGTCCACGAGGTCGAAGGCCTCCTTGCCGCCGGTGACGAGGAGGGTGTTCACGCGGTCGTCGGCGAGCACGGTCGCGGGGACGCTGCGCTCGTTGGCGTTGACCGCGATGGAATCGGCGCGCTGCTTGGCCTGGAAGAACTGCTGGAGCGTCGTGGCCAGCGAGCTGGCGCGGGCGTTCTTCAGGGAATAGAGCCGGACGTCCGCGGTCGCGGCGAGGTCCTTGGTGTCGATGCGCTTCACGACGTCGCGGACGATCACGAGGTTCTCCGGGCTGGCGCTGACGATGAGCGTGTTGCTGCGCGGGTCGACGCTGATGGACAGCACGTCGCGTCCGTTGTTGCCCTTCGTCGGGGCGCCGCCGGTGCGGCCCGGACGGTAGAGGCCCTGGTCGACGAGCGACTTCAGGATGGTGGCCACGCGCTGGGCGTCGGCGAACTCGAGGGTGAAGGTCTCGAACACGCCGTCGGCGATGGTCGGCTCCTGGTCGAGCTTGGCGACGAGGGACTGGATCAGCTCCAGGTTCTCCTTGCTGGAGGAGACGACCAGCGTGTTGTTGAGCGCGTCCGGCTCGATCTTGATCTGCTCGCTCGGGAGGGGCGTCTGGCCGGGCAGGACCTGCGCGCGCATCCGCGCGGCGAAGATGGTCTCGACCATGGTTGCGACGCGGGCGGAATCGTTGTGCTTCAGGGGCACGACGGTGAGCGCGAGGGCCGGGTTGTCCTGCTTCGCGTCGAGGCGCTTCAGCAGGTCGTCGAGCGTCCGGTTGTCGTCCTGGCTCGCGGCGACGAGGAGCGAGTTGCTGCGCGGGTCGGCGAGGATGATCGGCTTGCTGCGCTGGACATCGGCGGTGCGGATGGCCGCGTAGCGCTGCTCGAAGAGCGAGGTCATGGTGCCGGCCACGACGCGGGCGTCGGCGTACTGCATCGGGATCAGCCGGACGCGTCCGCTCAGCGCGGGGGCGGCCTGGTCGAGCTGCTTGGCGAGGTTCTGCACCAGCTCGAATCCCTCGCGCGCGCCGCCGACGAGCAGCGCGTTGCTGCGCTGGTCGGTCATGATCACGACCTTGAGCGCGTCGGCCTGGCCCTGGTTGAGGGTGGCGCGCTGGGTGACGCGGGCATCCATGAGCTTCTGCAGGGTCGGGGCGACGACGTTGGCGTCGGCGTGCTCCAGCGGGATGAGCGCGATGTCGCGGAGGTCGAAGGGCAGCTTCTGGTCGAGCTGCTTGAGCAGACCCTCGATCACGCCGAACGCCTTGCCGTTGCCGGCCACGATCAGCGAGCCGGTGCGGGCGTCCACGGTGATCACCGGACGGTCCTCGTTGCGGAGCGGCGTCGCGCGCGGTCCGGTGTAGAGGTCGGTCAGGATCTTCTGGACCGCGGCGGCATCGGCGTGGACGAGCGGATAGATCCGCATGGTCTCCAGGCCGGAGGCGGCCGGGATGTCGAGCTGCTCGATGATGTCGGCGATCAGCGGCATGTTGTCGCTGCGGGCGGCGACGACGAGGATGTTGGCCTGGTCGTCCGCCTGGATGGTCAGCGCCGCGCGGGTCTTGGGCGTGTCGTTGAGCTTGGCGCGCTGGCCTTCCTGGAGGGTGCGGAGGCGGGTGATCTGGGTGGACAGGCCCTCGGTGCCGGGGACCGACGGGCCTTCGGCGAAGGCGGACTGGAGCAGCGGCACGAGGCGCGTTGCCGAGGCGTGCTTGAGGCGGAAGAGCTTCACGTCGGTCACGAACTTCATCTGCTCGCGGTCCATGTCGGCGACGACCTTCTGGGCGAGCTCGAGGCTCTCGGGCTGGCCGCTCAGGATGAGCGTGTTGCTCCGGGCATCGACGGCGACGTTGAGGGGGCTCACGAGCGCCTTGCCCTGGTCGGCCGGGACGGCGTTCGGGCCGGCGGGGCCGGTGGCGAGCTGGCGTCCCTGGGTGAAGATGGTGGTCAACGCCTGCGCGACGGCCGCGGCGTCGGCGTGCTCGAGCGGCACGAAGCGGACCTTCACGCCGTCGAGCACCGGCACGGAATCCATCATCTCGACCAGCGCGGCGAGGGCCTTGAGGTTGTCGGGCGTCGAGGTGAGGACCAGCCGGTTGCCGCCGCCGGCGGCGGGGTCGGCGGCGATCTTGACGGGCTTGGAGAGGTCGAGAACCACCTCGTCGCCGGCGTCGTTGCGGACCTTGAGGCGGCGGACCTGGTCCTGGAGCTCACGGGATTCGGGCGTCGATTCGCCTTGGGCGCCGGGCTTGAGCATGCCTTGCAGGACGGACGCGACCTGCGCGGCGCCGGTCTTGCGGAGGGAGATAATCTGCACGACCGCCTCAACGTTGGCCGTGGGCTGGTCGAGCGAGCGGATCATCTTCTCGACCTGGGCCGCCATGGTGTCGCGACCGATGACCACGAGCCCGCGCGAACGCTGGTCCATCGCGACGGTCACCGGTTCGCCCGGCCGGGAGGCCGCGAGCTGCGCGACCATCTGCTGCACGAGCGGGAGGACCTTCTCGGGAGGCGCGTTGGTCAGCGGCACGATGTGGAAGCCGAGCTGGGTGATCTGGCCGGCGTTGTCGAGCTGGCGGATGAGCGACTCCATCAGCGCGAAATCGGTCGGACGTCCGCGGACGATGACCGAGCGCGTGCGCGGCTCGGCGACCACGGTGATGTGCTGCTTGGGCGGGACGAGCATCGGGACGCCCGACGCGGAGGGCACCGCGACGGGTTCCTGCTTGAGCAGCTCGGTGAGGGTGCGGGCGACGACGACCGGGTCGGCGTCCTTGATGGGGAAGAGCCGGAACTCGGATTCGTCGCCGTGGGCGTTGATCGACAGGTCGGTGACGAGGCGCTCGACG
>CANGMH010000188.1 GCA_947454005.1 Verrucomicrobiota bacterium | reverse complement strand
GTCAAGGTGAGGGCCAGGGCCAGCGAGGTCAGCAGTGAGACCACCATGGTCAGCGCCAGCGCGCGGAAAAAGACGCCGGTGATCCCGTCGAGGAAGGCCAGCGGGATGAAGACCACGACCGGCGTCAGGGTGGAGGCGATCAACGGGAACAGGAGTTCGCCGATGCCCGCCTGCACGGCCTCCAGACGGGGAAGGCCGTCCATGATCCGCGCGTGAATGGCTTCAACCACCACGATCGCGTCGTCGATCACCAGGCCCACGGCAGCCGCGATGCCCCCCAGGGTCATGATGTTGAGGCTCATTCCCGTCGCCAGCATGGCTCCGAGCGTGATGAGGACGGTGACCGGAATGACGATGATGGCCGTGAGCGTGGTACCCCAATTCTTCAGGAACAGAAAAAGGATCACCACCGAGAGCAGCAGGCCAAACAGAATGGCGTCGCGAACGCTTCCCGCCGATTCGCGCACGAAGAGGGACTGGTCGTAGAACGAGACGAGCCGAACGTCGGACGGAAGATCGCGTTTCAACTCCTCAATGACAGTTTTGAGCCCGTTTGCGATGTCGATGGTGCTGCCATCGGGTTGACTCCGCACGTTGAGCAGGACCGCGGGAACTCCCTCCGCCGTCACCACCTTGAACGCCGGCTCGGGACCGCGTTCGATGCGGGAGAAATCCTTGAGATGAACCGGGCGATTGTTGATCACCGCGACGATCAGGTTCTCCAAATCCGGAATTCCGTGAACCCGTCCGTCCACCACCGTGAGGTATAGCGTGTGGTTCTCCTCGTGCATGCCCGTCGGCGTGATCTGGCTGTTCCGGGCAAGCGCATCGGTGACCTGGGTCAGAGTGAGGTTGACGGACTGCAACCGCAGCGGATCCACGATGACGTGATATTCCGGCGTCTGGCCGCCGACGATGTCCACCCGGGCGACGCCAGGGATGCGCAACAACCGCGGTTTGATCTGGTAGCGCCCCATTTCCCACAGGTCCATGCCCGTCCGATGCGGACTGGTCAGGCTGACGCTCAGGATGGGGAAGGCGGAGAAGGTGAGTCGCCTGACCGTGGTACTGACCGTTGACGGTAACGTGGAACGAATCTGACCCAGGCGGGCTTCGACGTGCAGTTCCGCCTCCACCATGTTGACGTTCCATCCGAAGAAAACGCTGACCTCGGCAGCACCCCGCCCCGTCGTCGAGCGGACCCGTACCGCGCCGGGAATGTCCTTGATGGCCTCCTCAATGGGTCGGGTGACGCTGGCCATCATCTCGTCGGCCGGCATCACCCCGTTGTCAACGACGATGACCACCCGCGGGAAATTGGTTTGGGGAAAGACCGACGATGACAGGTGAAACGCGGCGTAGATTCCACCCAGGCACAACGCCAGGCTCACGAACACAATCGCGAGACGGTGGCGAATGGCGAACTGACCGACGGCAGAGGGAGTGTTCACGACGGTGGATTTCTCCTCAACTACTCGCCCACCACTCGGATCTTGGTGGCGAATTGCTGGGTCGTGATCAACCCATAGGCACCTTCAGTCACGACCGGCTTATCCGCTTCAACTCCCTCCCCTTCGATCTCGACCCAACCTCCGTCCCGCAAACCGACTTTGATCGGTTTCAGCACCGCCTTCTCGCCCTCGACCACAGCGATGAAGCTGGCTCCGGTGGAATCCCTGGCCACGCTGGCAAGCGGGACCACCAGCCGATCCTTCCGTTCTTCGGTGACCACCCGGGCCTGGACAAACTGGCCCGGACGCAGACCAGCGTGGGGCGCAAGTTTGGCACGCGCGAGACTCGCCCCGGTCTTGAGATCCAATTGCGCACCGACAAAGCTCAGAGAGGTGCTGGATTGATTGGTTGAATCCGTGGTGCTCACTTCAACAGCTTGCCCCACCTTCAGTGCGGCGGCTTCGGCGCTGGGCACATTTAGACTGACCACCAGTCGGTCCAAATCGATCATCTCCGCCAAAACTGTGGTCAGGTCCGCCGCTTCACCGCTCTTCACGTTCACCCGGGTCACCGTCCCGGAAAATGGCGCCCGGATCTGCAACAACCCTTGCTGCGCACTGGCTGTGGCTAGTTGTTGTTCCGCGTCCTGCAGCAGCTTTTGTGACGTTCCCTCCGTCAGAACCAGCTTCCTCTGTCGCTCAACCGTCTTCTGGGCGAACTGCACTGCCACCTCCGCGGCGCGGCCGTCGAGTTCGAACAACACCGCCCCCTTTTCGACGTATTGACCTTCCACGCAGTTCACGCCGGTGACCACGCCAGGCACGCCGACCGCCAGACGTGCACCCGCTCCGGGCTCGGGCTCCACCACGCCGTACGCGGTCACGTAGCTGCGAAGAGTGGCCCGAACGATCTTGCCGACCTGAACCGGAACCAGAGCCTCCGGTTTCTTGTCATCCTCCGCGGTTTTCACCGGCCAGAACCAGACCAGCCACGCGAGACTCGCCAACACACTCACGAGCAAGACCGGAAAAATGCGTTTTTTCATGGGTGAGCGGAATCGGAGTGGAGGGCGGTCGAGCGGTGCGATGATTCCCATTCCGAGGCCGGGACCCCGAGCGTGCCCTGCAGGGCATCCTCCAGCAATCCATAGGCCTGCCGGGATTTGGTCAATGAATCGAGTCGCGCCATGGCGGACGCACTCAGCTGAAGCCGAAGCGCCGCGAGATCGGCCTTGGAGATTTCACCCGCGCTCACCATGGCCTGCGCGCTCTTTTCCTGCTGGAGCAGATTCGTCCGCAGGGCATCGGTATCCGCCACTTTCAGGCGGGCGGCTGCGTAGCCGGCCACGGCCTTGTCCAGCTCGCCGATGGCATGGGCCTGCACAGCGTTGAAAACCGCGGCCGCCTCGGTTCGCCGGGCCAGGGCTTCGGCGATGGCTCCCTTGTTCCGGTGGAATACCGGCAGGGTCATCGACGGGCCGATCGACCATTTGTTGGCGCCCTGATCAAACTCATAACCCGGGCTCACGTGGATGTCCGGGTACTGGCGAGCGATCTCCAATTGGAGCGCGGACTGGCTGGCGGCGTATTCGGCGAGTGCGCTCAAGACGTCGGCCCGGTTGAGGAGGGCCTGACGACGGGCCTCTGAGTTCGGAATTCCCGCGGGCAGGTCGTCGAGATCAGTGAACGACAGGTCCACTCCGTCCAGCGCCGTGGCGGGCAGTCCCAGTGCGTCGGCCAACTGCACCCGTGCCTCCGCTTGTTGCCGCCGGGCATCCTGCAGGGCCAGCCGCGTGCCGTCCGCGGCGATGCGCGCCTGAGTGCGGTCAAACGCGGAAATCGCGCCGGCCTGGAACTGGCCCTCCAAGATTTGGAGATTCTCCGACTGAACCGCCTGTTGTTGTTGCAACAATTCCTGCAGCTCCCCCGCGGTGTGGAACTCCAGGAAGGACTGCCGTACCCGGCTTCGGACTGCCCAGGCCACCGAGGCGATGTTCCAACGGGCCGCCTCCGCCAGTTGCCCGGCCTGGGCCATCCGATAGCCGCGCTTCCCGGCCGTTTCAATCGGGATGTCCAAGGCCGATGTCACGATCCAGGGCGACGGAATGCGCGTCGTGCTGTTGAACGCCGGGGCAAGACTTAGGGTTGGATTAGGCCGCTCGCTGGCCGTTCGCCTGCCTGCTTGAACGACGGCCCACCGTGCGCGGGCGACGTCCAGATCCGGGTGGTAGAACAATCCGACCAGGATCAGGTCGTCGAGGCCCCAGGACAGCAAAGGTCCTGTCAACGGTGTCCGTGTTCGATTCCGGGCGAGGAACGCCCTTAGATCGGGGGCAGCCAGCGAACGGGATTGATGATCCACCAGCGCCTGGGCCGGGGAAATTGGGCGAGATTCAAAACGGACACATCCGGTGCCCGCGAGGACGACGGCACATGCGATCCACCGCTTCCAAGGCTCAAGCCGGTCAAGAATCATCAGTCGGTAGAAGGACGTTCATCACCAGACGGGCACGCCGAGCGAATAGTCGCCAGCTCAAGACTGCTGCGTTCGCTCATGTCCTTCAGATCGCTGTTCCGTATCCCCCGCACCGTTTACTGACCTTCAAGGGGATTATTCGGTTACAGAATTGATTGTCAATCGGGTCAACCGCAATTTGTGGCATCTCCCTCGACAGCCTGTCTCAACCGACATTGAGGTGGAGCATCCAGCGGCGCAATTCCGAACGGGACTAGAGCCAAAAGTCGCAAGCGGCACTGAAACTGCTGTCGTTCAAGATATTTCGAGCAAGGGGGTGCCTTGGAGAAGTGTCTCGCGTCCAGAGCCTTATGCAATTGATTAGCCGCCTTCCCGTTTTCTTGCCGGTGAGCTTCCTCGCCGTCTTTCTAGTTTTCGGCAATTTGATCGCCCAGACCACGCTTGAACTGTTTGGGTATCCGGAGGGTCAACTGCATCAGGTTTCCGGTGGGCGTTGGAACGTTCAGACAGCGAGTTCGACACCCGTCCCGACCGACGGGGCCGTGATCGTCACGAACGGAGCGGCGTTGATCAACCAAGCAGATCTCACGACGGGCCGTGAACGGATGAGTCTCGCCCTCGCTCCTGCGTTCTCATTGTCCGGCAATTCCGTTGCCTACTTCGCCTGTGACGCCACCTGGCTTCAGCTCCCGATCACCGGCACCGGTTCCTATTTCATGCACCTCAGTGTTGCCCCCAACGAGGCGGCGACCTTCTACGCCAGACTGGGGGCCAATCTGAACGGCGCGGCACCTGGGCTTTTCCGGGCGGTGGTGGCGAATGCTAACTGGACCCAGGCCAATGCTGTCTCAGCGGCAACGGACCTCTCGCTCAACACGACCTACCGCTTGGTGTTGAAGTATGATCTCAACACCCAGAACACCACCCTCTGGATCAATCCCCTGGGAGAGGGTGACCCAAGTGCCACCGCTGTTGACCCTGCCGCAGGTCCGCAAAAGGCGGTCGCCGCAATCAGTCTTCGACAGGGCCTTTCCAACAGCAGTTCGGGCGCGCCGGGCGAGATCTTGGTCGACAACATAGCGGTGGGCCAACGTTTTGACCAAGTCCTGACCACCGCTGCTCCGTTGGTTCGTCAACAACCGACGAATGTCACCGTTACCGAAGGGCAGGTGGCAGCGCTTTCTGTTGTAGCCAGCAGCCCCGGCGGTGTGCGTTACGTTTGGACAAGAAACGGCGACCAGATTCCTGGGGCTACGAATGCTTCGCTCCAGGTGGGACCGGTCCAAGCGATTGATGATCAGTCCCAGTTTCAAGCGTTTCTAACCAACAGTCTCGGGATGATCTCTTCGGACATCGTCCGGTTGACTGTCCTGCCGGATCAGACACCTCTTTTGGTAGTTGCAGCGGCCAACGAAGGGCAGAGCCAAGTAAGCGTTCAGTTCTCGAAGCCGGTTGAGGGTCTTTCGGCAACCGTACTCGCGAACTACAGTTTCTCGCCGCCGATCGAGATTGCTGCAGCGAGTCTTATTGACCCTCAAACAGTTCGATTGACGGTTTCTCCGCTTTCGATGGGGGGCCAGTATACCCTGACGATCAACGGCGTCCGCGACCGGGCGGTGCGTCCGAACACGATCGCCGCCAATTCAATGGTCAAGTTGACGGTTGCGACACTTCGCTCCGTCAGCATTGGAGGAATCGATGGACAAACCGTTCCCGCAGGCACCGGATTGGACATCACTGCCGCCGCCGGCGTTATCGGAAGCGCGGCCGACCGGTGCCAGTTTAGCTACAAGGTGGTGGTGGGGAATTATGATTTTCGGACCCGGCTAAATGGACTCGTTCAGTCGAATCCGTTCGCCCAGGCGGCGTTGATGGCCCGCAGTAGCCTTGATCCAGGCGGTCCTTCGGCTTCGGTGATCGCAACACCCAGCATGGCGGGCTGCCTCTACCAATTCCGCGTCAATCCCAACGACCCGACCACGGACGTCGGTGCCTTCCCGGTCAACTACCCGCAGATGTGGCTGCGGCTTCAGCGGATCGGTTCCTCAGTCAGCGGATACGCGAGCTTCGATGGCAACTCTTGGTCTCTTTTGGGTTCCAGCACACTGACGACGCCATCGGTCTACTTGGGATTGGCAGCGTCGGGATCCGATGGACCCGCCACCGCTCAATTCCGCGACCTAGGTGCGGTTGTGAGTGGACTCGCGGCAACCCAACCGTTGCCACACGAGCCGATTGGGCCGTCCTCCCGCCGCACTCAACTGGTTTTCAGCGAAGTCATGTATTCACCGGCGCTTCGCAAAGATGGCAAGAACCTGGAGTTCGTCGAAATCTACAATTCGAACCCGTGGTGGGACGACATCAGCGGTTACAAACTCTCCGGACTGGTCTCCTACACTTTTCCACAGAACACGATCATTCCAGGAGGAGGCTATCTGGTCGTCGCAGCGGCTCCATCGGACCTCCAGACCGTGTACGGCGTCGCCAACGTCATGGGTCCCTATTCGGGCAACCTCAAGAAAACCGGACAACTTCAGCTCATCAACAACATCGGCGGTGTCCTCCTGGACACAATCTACAGCGACACGCTTCCGTGGCCGGCGGGTGCGCATGGCACTGGCCATTCGATCATTCTTGCCAATCCCAGTTATGGGGAAGCCGATCCTCGGGCTTGGAGCGTCAGCGACGCCGTGGGCGGTTCGCCAGGAGGTCCCGACCCGTTCACTCCCAATCCGATCCGAAACGTGGTGATTAACGAGTTGCTCGCACATCACGATGGAACCCACGCCGCATTCGTTGAATTGTACAACCATTCCACGACCGCGGTGGATCTGACCGGCTGCCAAATCTCCCGTGGGTTGAGCAACTATTTTGTACTCCCGGCGAGCAGTGTGATTCCGGCAGGTGGTTACTTGTCGTTTTCGGCGAGTCAGCTCGGATTCGAGCCCGATCCGATCGGAGGTCGCCTCCAGCTTTGGTTGCCGGACCTCAGCCGTGTGATCGACTCCGTTTCTTACGACGCACAAAGTCTGAACGTGTCCTGGGGTCGGTGGCCTAATGGGGCGGCCGACTTCTACCCGCTGAGCACTCCAACGTCCGGGACTGCCAATGCCGAGCCGAAAGTCGGTCAGGTCGTCATCAACGAGCTGATGTATAAGCCGATTTCAGGCAACGATGACGATCAATACGTCGAACTCCTGAATCGGGGTAAGTCCGCCGTCGATCTGTCGTTCTGGTCGTTTGTCGCTGGGCCTGCTTTCCAATTCAGTCCTGGAACAATCCTGCCTGCCGGAGGTCTTTTGGTGGTTGCCAGAAATCAAACCAACCTCTTCGCACACTACCCCAAGCTCTCTTCCGCAAACACGGTTGGAGACTATTCCGGCAAGATTCCCCACGGCGGCGGCCGGATCGCGCTCGCACGGCCGGAGGTCTTCATCACACGCAACGCGAATGGAACACTTGCGACCAACCTCCTTCCGGTCGTCGAAGACGAGGTAACTTACTCCAAGGGCGGCCGCTGGGGTCAATGGGCTCACGGCGGTGGCAGCAGCCTGGAGCTCATCCATCCTGAAACCAACCATCGACTGGCCTCGAATTGGGCAGACAGCGACGAGTCGCAAAAATCATCGTGGACCAACCTGGTGGTCACCGGGGTCCTAGACAACGGGGCCAACTACGGCAGCTACGTGGATCAGGTTCAACTTGGTTTGCTTGATGTCGGCGAGGCGTTGGTGGACTCGATTTCTGTTCAGCTTGGCACCACCGGTCCGAATCTGCTCAAGAATCCCGATTTCGAGCAGGGGATGACCAACTGGACGGTTCTCGGTTCTCATCAACGGTCCGGCTTGGAAACGGCGGCAGGACTAGGAGGTTTTCAAAGTCCGAATTCGGTGCATCTGCGGACCAGCGATGGCGTTTGGGTTGCCGCAAACTCGGTCCAGGGAAGCTTGAACCAGGGAGGTTTGACGGCTGGGAAAACGGCCACAATGAGCCTCGCCGGTCGTTGGCTCCATGGGTCACCGGAAGTTCTGCTCCGAATGCACGGCAACTGGCTCGAACTTACCGGGGCACTTCCAATTCCTGGCAACCTCGGAACCCCCGGACTTCCCAACAGTCGAAGCGTACCAGTCGCCCCGCCGGCAATCCACGCAGTCACCCACACTCCATCCATTCCGCAAACCCGGAAACCTGTTGTGGTCACTGCGCGCTTCGATGGGATTGGCGTTAGGCCTGCGCTCCTCTATCGCATCGATACCCGCGTCGACCTTAACCCCAGCTACACCTCGGTAGCCATGGTCGATGATGGGACGGGCGGGGATTCGGTCGCCGGTGATGGAGTCTACAGCGCGACAATTCCGGGGCAGGCCGGAGGCACGGTGATCGCCTTCCTGGTGACGGCCACCTCTAGCAACGGTACCACGAGCCGTTTTCCGAGCCCGTTGTCGGTCAATTCCGGACTCCCCCGTGAATGTGTCATCAGCTTTGGAGATCCCACGCCGGGCGGAACCTTCGGCCACTACCACCTGTGGATGACACAGAATTGGATTACCCGATGGGCTTCGGAAGGCGGTCTTGGCAACGAGGGGAATGACGCCACCTTCGCGGACGCCGGAGGCCGGGTGATCTACAACATGGAAGGCCGCTTCGCCGGGAGCCCATACCATCAGTACCTCGGATCCCCCGTGACCACGCTTGGCGGCCAGCATTGGAACATGCCCGCTGACG
>CANGMH010000187.1 GCA_947454005.1 Verrucomicrobiota bacterium | reverse complement strand
CGGGCTGAAGGCGACGGTGAACGTGGTGCTGCCGCCGGGAGCAACCGAGGCGGACATGCCGGCGGTGTCCACGATGAAGTCGGCCGCGGCGCCGCCGACCGTGGCCGCACCCGCGATGGAGAGCGTCGCCGTTCCGGTGTTTTTCAGGTTGAACGTCTTGGACGCCCCCGGGGTGTTCAGGTTCCCGCTACCGAAGAGGATGCTCGCGGTCGTCGGCAACAGCGACGTGCCGGTCGGCTGCTCGACGGCGATGTGCGGCGCGGGGTCGTAGTCGTAGAGTTCCAGCTCATCGATGCAGATCTCGTATGAGGTGGCCTGCACCTTGATGCGGAAACCGGTGGCCTGCACCGGCGCGAACGAATAGCGATGGCGCAGGGCCGGGCTGATGAGCGTCCCGGGATAGACGAGGGTCCCGATGGTGGTCCAATCCCCGTCCGGCGTGGCGGCGTCGGGGTCGGGCGTGGTGGTGAACTGCAAGGTATAGGTCCCGTCCGTCCGGTCCCCGAAACTTCCCGGGTTGTCGCGTCCGAAGGCCACCCGGCTGATGGTGATCGGCGAGGAGCCCAGGTTGATGCCCACGAAACTGTCCGCGCCCCCGGCGATCCAGCTGTTGGCGTTCCCGTAGACGCCGTCGTTCACGTTGGCGATGGCGTGGGGAGCGGCGTCGATGACGTCCTGGGCGAATGCGGTCTTGCCCGCGGCGAGGTTGTCCGGGGCGAAGGTGCCGCCGGTCTCGACCAGAACGGGCGCGTCGGCGTGGATCTGCGTCTGGCCGGCACCCAGGCCCGCGAGGACGAGCAGCGATCCGATGTGCGCTCCGCGGACCGCGCGGCGCAAGACCGACCATCCAGGAGCAAGACAGGCCACGAGGCGACCCGCACTGCGGAGTCGCACGGTGAACGAGGGATTCATCGCGACCATGCTATGCACGGGACGATGCGTTCCGGTATCGGATGAAGATACGACCCGTCCCCGACGCCGTCGGGATGGACCGATCGCGGATCGTGGCGCCATGCGGCGCGCGCGACCGGTCAGCGGCCGAGGAACTTCACCACCGCCTCGGTGCGGTTGTTGACCTGCAGCTTCTCGTAGATGCGCTGCAGGTGGGTGCGGACGGTCGAGATGCCGATGCCGAGCCGGTCGGCGATCTCCTTGTAGGCGTGGCCCTGGGCCAGGGCCTCCACGATCTCCCGCTCGCGCGGCGTGAGCTGCGCGGTGGCCGGGGAGGCGGCCTTCGGGGTGAAGGACTCGACGACCTTGCGCGCGATCAGGCTCGTCATCGGCGCGCCGCCCGCGTGGAGGTCGCGGATGGCGTCCACCAGTTCCTCCGGCACCGCGCGCTTCAGCAGGTAGCCGGTCGCGCCGGCCTGGAGGGAGCGGAAGATCAGCTCGACGTCCTCGTACACGGTGAGCATGAGGAACTGGGTGGCGGGCGACCGAGGCTTCAGCGCGCGCACGCAATCGATGCCCGACTTGCCCGGGAGGTTGATGTCCATCAGCACCACGTCGGGCGCGGCCTCGGGGAGCTGGGCCATGGCCTGTTCCGCATCCGAGTAGGCGGCGACGCATCGGAGGCCCTCGGCCCGTTCCAGCCGCGCGACGAAGTTCGCGCGCAACCGGTCGTCGTCCTCGACGACCGCGACGCGGATGAGGGCAGGGTCAGGGATCGAGGACATCGGACACAGGAGCGTGGGGCCGGAGGTCGGCGTTGGCCATCGGATGAAAAGAGGACCCCTCACCGGTCGCCGGACGGCTCCGGGGCGGAGGCATCCGACAACGGCAGGTGGAACTCGACGACCGTGCCGCCGTCGGTCCGGGCGGTGATCTCGCACCGTCCGCCGAGTGCTGCCAGCCGTTGGCGCAGGTTGCCCAGACCCTCGCTCGTGGGATCGGTCTTCGCCGGATCGAAACCGCGGCCGTCGTCCTCGACCGCGACCCGCAGGACACCGTCACCGGACTGCACGCGCAGCCGGACCTCGGTCGCGGCGGCGTGCTTGAGCACGTTGTTCAGCGCTTCCTTGAACGCGAGGAAAAGCTGGTGGCGGGCGTCGGCCGAGACCGGCAGCGAGGCCAGGCCGGCCGCGATGTCGTAGCGCAGTCGCAGACCGGTGCCACGGAGGCTCTCCTCGGCGTGGTGGCACAGGTAATCCACGAGCCCGATGGTGGTGTCATGGCGCGGGTTCACCGTCCAGACCAGCTCGTCGAGCTTGCCCACGATCTCGCGGGACAGCGCGGTGACCTGGCGGAGCGGCGCGGCGCCGGGCCCGGTCCCCGGTCCCTCCTCGTCCGCCTGCGAGCTGAGCAGGGTGAGCTGCGTCAACGCCGCTCCCACGTCGTCGTGCATGTCGCGGGCGATGCGGGCGCGCTCGCGGTCGATGGCCTGCTGGCGCTCGATGGCGGCGAGCTGCCGGCGCACCTTCCGCAGCGAGACGAAACGCACGCTCCAACCGACCGTCCCGAGGGCCAACCCGCCGGCGGCCGCCTGGAACCAGAAGGTCTGCCAGAAGAACGGCAGCACCGTGAAGGCGAGGGACGCGCCCGTCTCGTTCCACACGCCGTCGTTGTTGGCGGCGATGACCCGGAAACGGTGCTCGCCCGGGCCGAGCCCGTCGAGGCCGCGAACCGCCGGCCTTCGGCCTCGGACCAGGCGTCGCCGCGCCCTTCCAGGCGATGGCGGAAGCGGACCTTGTCCGGAGCCGTCAGGCTCAGCGCGGTGTAGTGGACCTCGATGCGGCGGGTGCCGGCGGCGAGGACGGGATGGACCGGACCGGGCACGGAATCCACGCCGTCCACCCGCAGGTGCTCGATCACCACCGGGGGCGGGTTCGTGTTCATGCCCAGCGTGGCCGGATCGGCCGATGCGAGCCCGCGCAGCGTCGCGAACCACATCCGGCCGTCGTCGGTCCGCGCGATCTTCGGCTGCGATGAACCGGTGCACTGGATGGTCGACACCCCGTCGTCGCGGTCGAACCGCTGCGAGGAGATCCGGGGGCCTCGGCCTTCGCAGAAGTCCTCCAGTTCACGTCGGGCCACGCGGAAGATGCCTCCGAGCGACGTGAACCACAGATGGCCCCGGCCGTCTTCGGCGATGCCGCACACGCACCGGTCCGCAAGACCGTCGGTTTCGCGGATGGCGGTGATGCGCCCTTCCTTCATCTGGACCAGGCCGGCGCCGGTGGTCCCGATCCAGAGCACGTTCTGCGGGTCGAGATAGAGGGCGTTGACCTCGTCGTGGCCCAAGCCTTCGGCGCGGCCGAACCGGGTGTAGGCCCCGTCACGGCGCCGCCACAGTCCGTCGCCGAGCGTCCCTATCCATAGGGTCCCGTCCCGCGCGCAGGCCAGCGAACTGATGATGCCGCGGCCCGGGAAGTTGGTCACGACCGTGGCGGACCCATCCTGCCAGCGGAGGAGCCCGAACCCGCCGGCCCAGCCGCCTCCGGCCGGGTCGTCGCACAACGCGTCGATCTGCCGTCCTTGGACGAGTTTTTTCGGCTTCCCGCCCTGCGATGTCCCCAAGCCGTCCATCAGGTCCCCGACCCAAAGCGATCCGTCCGCGGGGACGTGGACGGTCCACGGGAAAGGGTCGAAGCTGTCCAGCTTGTTGAACGCGCCGTCCCGCATGCGTTGGACCCCGCCGCCGTGCGTCGCCACCCACAGGCCTCCCCCGTCGTTCACCGGAGCCGGCGTCACGGAGTAGATGATCTCGGAGGGCAATCCTTCGGCCCGCCCGAACATCCGGAATCGGCGCGGCGTGAACCGGCTCAGTCCGCCTCCATCCGTTGCCGCCCAGATGTTGCCCTCGCGGTCCAGCAAAAGGCCCCGGATGCGTTCGGTGCCGAGCCCGTCCCGGCGGGAGAACCGACGTGCCGAACCGTCCGGGGCGATGCGGACGATCCCCGCCCCGAGGAGGCCGATCCATATGTTGCCCTGCCGGTCCTCTAGGTACGCCGCAGGAGAGTCCTCCGGCCACCGGGGTATTGCTCGGGCGGACGACATGGAACCATCGGGCAGGAGCGCGCGCAGACGGCGGTCGCCCGTGGAGCCTTCCAGCATCCAAAGGCCTCCGGCCAGCCGGGGGAAGCATGTCGCCGACCGGAAGCGTCCGTGCCCTTCCGGATCGGCGACCTCGACGAACCGACCGTCGCGCAGATGCCCGAAGCGGGCGGCGCTCCCGGCCGGATCCTCGATCCGGTGCCAGTCCGGGCCGTTGCCCGGCCAAGGTTCCAGCTGGATAGCGGAGCTTTGGGGCACCGATGGGCCGGGTCGGGCTGTGTCCTCGGACCACTGGATCGTGCGACCAGATCGGGTGGTGATCCATGTCCGCCGCTGCGAGTCTTGGCGCCGGAACCTCACCCATTCCGGTTGGCCGTCCGGACCTGGCGGAAGGACCACGGCACGGAACGCGCCGGATTCGCGGATGCTCAGGGAATAATGCTCATCGGCGATCCAGAGCCTTCCGTCCAGGTCGGCCTCCACCCAGTAGATCGCGCGGGTCCCCAGAGCCGGCGTGTTGTCGCGGTCGAAAATGGTGAAGCGAACGCCGTCGAACCGTGCGAGCCCTGCATGCGTCGCGCACCAAAGGTAACCCTCCCGGTCCTGGGCTATGCTGTACACGACGTCGCTCCGCATGCCGTCGTCCGAGGTGTAGTTGCGGATGAGGTAGTCGGGCGGCTGCGTCGAGGTCTCGGCCGCCCGGACCGGCCGCGTCAGCAGCGCGGACAGCATGGCGAGCAGCGACCAGCGGAGGATGCGGTGACGGGACACGGCGCGGACGCTACGGAAACGGCCGGGTCAGGCAAGGTCGTCGGCGACCGGCCCATCATTGCCGAGACCCCGAGGCCCAAAGAGCCGGGAGCGGAGGTCGAGGTCGACATCGAAGACGGCATGGCCGGTGCGCCTGTGCTCCCATCCGTCGTAGTGGATGGTGACCGAGACTTGAGACCTTGAGACCTTGAGACCTTGAGACCTTGAGACCTTGAGACCTGCGGCTTCCGTCACTCCGCGGACGGTCGCCGCCGGTTGGCCTTCTTGTCGGCGTGGCGGGACTTGTCGGCGAGCATGCGACGCTTGGCGTTGCGGCTCGGCACGCGCTTCTGACGGCGCAGCTTCTCGGCCTGCGACCGCGCGGCGTTGGCGACTTCTCGGCGTCCGGACTCCAGCTTCGCGAGCAACATCTCGCGGGCGAGCAGGCGGTTCTGCGCCTGGTGGCGGGTGGTCTGGCACTTCACCGAGATGCCGCTCGGTTTGTGCAGGAGCACGACACAGGTGGCGACCTTGTTGACGTTCTGGCCGCCGTTGCCGCCCGAGCGCACGAAGGATTCCTCCAGGTCCGAATCGCGCACGCCGAGCGCCGCCATGCGCAACGCGATCGGGTCGGACGGGTCCGGGCTGACCGGCGACGCGCTCACGGGAGCTCGCGGACGCGGATGCGACGGTATTCCATCAGTCCGCGGTCGCCTTCTAGGCCGATGCGGCCGGTCGCGGGGACCTTGAAGGCCGCCTCGAGCACCTCGCCGTTGCAGGTGCAGCGGGCGACGCCCCCGGTCACGGTGACGACCATCTCGTTCCACTCCAGCGGCCGGAAGCTCTTCAGGTCCTTGTACGGACCGGCGATGGGGTAGTCGCGGCACTGGAGCTGCGGTTGGCGGATGAAGACGCCGCTGTCCGCGTTCGGGCTGGCGCGGAACTCGAGCTTGAGCACGAAGTCCTTGGCGAATTCCCGGGTGGTCCACATCTGCTGGATGCGACGTCCCTCGGGGGGCGGCGTGACGAGGATGCGACCATGCTTCGCGATGTAACGACCGTCGATGCTCCGGGTCAGGCCGTCGAAGGCCACGGCCCGTTCGATGACCGGCCAGGGCGGGGCGCTGGGATCGTTCTTCTTCCAGTTGGCCGCGGAGGCGATGTCGGATGCCGGTGTGACCTGGAAGCTCCAGCCGGTGAGGTCGCGTCCGTTGAAGAGGCTGGTGAAACCCGGCTCCGGCGCGAACCGGTCGTCCTCCAGTTCCAAGAAGCCGAGCATCGCCAGCGTCGGCCGCATCGCCGCCGCCCACTTTGCGTAACCGGCCTTGTTGGGATGCAGCAGGTCGGGGAACTCGGCGGCGATTGCGTCGCCCTGCGCGTCGGCGAACAGCGGCCAGGTCTCGACGAGCGTCACCTGCGGGTCGTCCTTGATCGCCGCGGCGTAGAGCTGGTTGATCTTCTTGATGCTGGCGGCCGGCCGCTTCTGCGAGGCCGAGCTGGGGAACACCTCGCAAAGGACCACCGGCATCTTGGGATCATGCCGTTTCAGCGCGGCGAGGATGATCTTCAGGTTGCCGACGATGGTCTCGGGGTCGGCCTGTTCTTCGAGGTCGTTCGTGCCGAGGAGCAGCGCGACGCCGGTCGGATGCAACGCGAGCACGTCCTCTTCGAGCCGCAGCAGCATGCCGCGGGTGGTGTCGCCGCTGATGCCGCGGTTCGCCAGCTTCATGCCGGGGAAGCTGCCGCCGAAATCGTCGCCCCAGCCCTGGGTGATGGAGTCGCCGAGGAAGACGAACGCATGCTGGTCGAGCTCGGCGCGGGCGGCCCAGGCGGCGCGGCGCTCGGCCCAGAGTCCCTTGAACCAATCGTAGCGCCGGATCGGGCCGGAACCAGGCAACCCGTCGTCGGTCGCCGGGATCTGGAAACGGGAAGCGGCCGCGGGCCGTGACGTCTGCGCGGATGTGCCCGGAGCGAACAACGCGGCGGCCAAGACGAATGGGAGGAACGTGGAGGATCTCATGGGCGGTGTGCGGCCGAGCGTGAGCGGAAGGCCGCCCTGAGCCAAGCAAGGATCGGGGACCGGCGGCGCCGTTGTCGCCCTGGCATTGCAAGTTTGCGCGCCGGCGGGTCGCGTCGCTAGGTTCCTGCGACCTCGTACCACGCATGTCCTCCCGCACCTGCCGTCCCGTCGCCGCGTCTGCTCCTCGCTTCCGTTCTGCCCTGTGCGGCGCGGTGGCCGGAGCGCTCGCGCTGCTGACGACCTCCTGCGGAAAGGCGCCCGCGATGTCGCCGGTCTCGTACGAGACGCTGGCGCCGGGAGTCGAGTACGCGAACCAGCGGATGACCAACGTCCCGTGGTCGGTCCACGTCGTGCGTTTCGACCGGACGGATCCGGCCTTCGAGGTCCGCTCCGTGCATGCCGGCCAAGGTGCGCTCGGGCTCGCCACGTTGACCGAACAGATCCGGCAGTTGCCGTCCGGGCTCGGCGAACCGGTCGCGGCGGTGAACGGTGATTTCTACCAGCGCGAACGGGCCTACGCCGGTGATCCGCGCGGTCTCCAGATCATCGACGGCGATCTCGTGAGCGCCCCCGTGGGCGGCGTCGCCTTCTGGCCTGACGCCTCCGGGCAGCTCCACGCCACCAACGTCGTTTCGCGACTCCAGGTCGCCTGGCCCGACGGCACGGCGACGTCGTTCGGGGTGAACCAGGACCGCGCACCGGACGCCCTGGTGCTCTACACACCGGCGATCGGTGCCTCCACCCGCACGACCGGAGGACGCGAATGGGTCCTCGAAGCCGCGTCTGGCGCGACGTCCGCCGTCTTGGCGCCTGGATTGGATCTGCAGTCCCGCGTCGTCGAGGTGCGCGATGCCGGCGACACCGCGGTGAAGCCCGGACGCTTCGTGTTGTCGGCCGGACCGCAGCTGTTCAAGACGCTGCCGAAGCCGGCCGTCGGCGCGATTTTGCGCATCTCGACCGCGACGGTCCCGGCGCTCCGCGACGTCCGCACCGCGCTGAGCGGTGGACCGGTGTTGGTCCGGGACGGCAAGGCGCTGAAGATCCAGGCGCCGGCGTCCGGTTCTTACGAGTTCAGTTCCATGACCGAGCGGCATCCGCGCTCGGCGATCGGTTGGGATGCGCGCCATCTCTACCTCGTCGAAGTCGACGGCCGGCAGGAACACCTCTCGGTCGGGATGACCTTGGAAGAACTGGCCGAGCACATGGTGAGCCTCGGCTGCACCGACGCGATGAATCTGGATGGCGGCGGTTCCGCGACGCTGTGGTGCGCGGGAAAGATCCGGAACAGCCCGTGCGACGGCCGCGAACGTCCGATCGCCAACGCGTTGGTCGTGCTGCGGAAGCCTTCCGCGACGGCCGGATCCGGCCGATGACGGCGAACCTCTTCCGCCGTTTGTCTTGGCGCGGGAACTGCATAGGTTCGTCCACGATGTCTCTAGCGCCGCTCTTCGGCCGATGCCGGACCCGGGTCGCTCCTGTGCTTTTCTGGGCCGCGTCGATGGTGTCGTCGTCGTTGCTCGTCGCCAGCGGTCCGGCCGATGGCGCCGCGCCTGTCGAGCTACCCGTCCAGCGCGACCGCGGCTACGCCTACATCCACGACGAGGTGAAGGAGGTCCCGTGGTCGGTCCATATCTTCAAGGTCGATCGTTCGCGCCGCGACCTGGTCCTCGGCACCACCTCGGGCGATGGCGCCGCCATCGGCATGGGGACGATCGCCGAGCAGGTGAAAGCGCTGCCGGCCGCGCTCGGCACACCGTTGGCCGCGGTGAACGGCGACTTCTACCTCACCGATCCGAGATATCTCGGCGATCCGCGGGACCTCCACATCCGTCAAGGCGAGCTGGTGAGCGCGCCGGCAGGGCACGCGTGTTTCTGGATCTCCCCCGCGGGCGAGCCGTGCTCGACGAACGTCGTATCGCGCTTCCGCGTCCAGT
>CANGMH010000186.1 GCA_947454005.1 Verrucomicrobiota bacterium | reverse complement strand
GGCTATAAAGTTGCGGTCCGACTCGATCCCATCCCGAACTCGACCGTCAAACGCAACGTTGCCGATGGTAGTGCATGTATAGCTTGCGCGAGAGTAGGTAGCCGCCTTCTTTTCTAAAGGGCCGGTCCCCATAAAGGACCGGCCCTTTTTCTTTTCCTAGGACGTCCTCGCTGAATTCAACCGCCCCGCTCCAAGATGTTGTGGCCGCTAGCTGGGATCAGCTACTGTCGTCAGCGATGAAGCTCGTCTTGCAGATCTTGGGAGCCGCGGTTCTTTTCTCGGCTCGGCTCACGGCCGCTGATGACCTTTCGTGGCCCGAGTTCCGGGGGCCCAAAGGCGACGGCACTTCCGTATCTACCGGCCTTCCATTGGATTGGAGTCCGACGGAGAACGTGCGGTGGCGGACACTGGTCCACGGCAAGGCATGGTCTTCCCCGGTTGTCCTGGGCAACCAGATCTGGGCCACGACCGCAACAGAGGACGGACGAGAATTGTCGGCCATCTGCCTGGACCTCGTTTCCGGAAAGATGGTCCACGACCTCAAGCTCTTCGAGGTCGAGAAACCCCAGTTCGCCCATAAGTTCAATAGTTACGGTTCGCCGACGCCTGCCATCGAGGCCGGGCGCGTCTACATCGCGTTCGGCTCGCCGGGAATCGCGTGCCTCGATACGAACACGGGCCGGGTGATCTGGGAGAGGCGCGATTTTGTCTGCAACCATTATCGCGGGGCCGGATCATCGCCTATCCTGTCGGGAGGGTTGCTGTTCCTCAATTTCGACGGGAGCGACCATCAGTTCGTGGTCGCGCTCGACAAGAACACTGGAAAGACCGTTTGGCGTAAGGAGCGGTCGATTGATTACAAAGACCTTGGACCCGACGGAAAACCAGAATCGGAAGGCGATTGGCGGAAAGCGTTCGCGACCTGCCAAATCGCGTTGCTGGGCGGTTCCCCGACCTTGCTCAGCCAGGGGGCCAAGGCCTTCTATGCCTACGAACCCTCGACTGGTGAGGAATTATGGCGGATCGAGGAACGCACGAGCCATTCGGGCGGGACACGGCCGGTGGTCGGACACGGCCTGGTGTTTTTTCCGAGCGGCTGGTCGCAAGGGCAGACCTTGGCAATCCGACCGGGCAAGAAGGGTGATGTTTTGGATGTCAATGCTGTGACCAATGGTGCCGGCGGCTTGTCGGTCGCTTGGAGATCGAAACGGTCCACCCCGAAGAAGCCGGCGCTGACGTTGGTCGGCGATCTTTTGTTCGGTGTCGAAGATGGCGGAGTCGCGACATGCTGGGAGGCGAAGACCGGAGAAGTCGTATGGAACGAACGGCTCGGCGGGAATTATTCCGCCTCGCCTCTGGCAGCCGAAGGTCGCCTCTATTGCTTCAGTGAAGAGGGCAAGACGGTCGTCCTTTCCGCGGGACGCGAGTTCAAGAAGCTGGCCGAGAACAGCCTCGACGAAGGTTTCATGGCGTCTCCTGCGGTGAGCGGAAAGGCCTTGATCCTCCGGACGAAGACCCATTTTTACCGGATCGAGAAATGAGTCCGCGGGCGGCCTGGGCCGTTTGGTGCTTCAGGCAAAGAGCTCGGGCACGACCCTGCCGTGGACGTCGGTCAGGCGGAAATCGCGTCCCGCATGGCGGTAGGTGAGTGCCTCGTGATCCATCCCGAGCAAAGCCAACAGGGTCGCGTGCAGATCGTGGACGTGGACCTTTTCGTCCGCGCAATAGAAGCCGTAGTCGTCGGTGATGCCATAGCTCGAACCGGCTTTCACCCCGCCGCCGGCCATCCACATCGTGAACGCATGAGGATGGTGGTCCCGTCCGTCGTTCCCTTGGAGCGTTGGGGTCCGGCCGAACTCTCCTCCCCATAAGACCAATGTTTCGTCGAGCAGTCCCCGCGATCTCAGGTCCTTCAACAGGCCGGCGATCGGGCGGTCCACCTCGTGCGCCAGACGGCCGTGATCCTTGGTGAGGTCTCCGTGTTGGTCCCAGTAGCCGTGCGTGACCTGGACGAAGCGGACGCCGCGTTCGCTGAAACGCCTGGCGAGCATGCATTGCCTCGCGAACGAGGCGGTCTTCGGGTCGTCGAGACCGTAGAGGCGTTTCGTGGCCTCGGTCTCTCCGCGCAGGTCGAGGACCTCCGGCGCCTCGGTTTGCATGCGGAAGGCCAGTTCGAAGGATTCGATGCGGGCTTCGAGCGCCGGATCGGGTCCGGCCTGCGCGAGGTGACCGCGGTTCAACTCCCCGAGGAGATCGAGCTGCGCCCGTTGGAGCGGGGCATCCTCGTCCGGGTCGTGCAGGTACTTGATCGTGGCCTTCTCGATCGGTTCGCCGCCGCCGATCCGCGTTCCGTGGTGGACCGCCGGAAGGAAGCCGCTGGAATAGTTCCCGACGCCGCCATGGCCGAGCGTCGGATTGACCGTGATGAAGCTCGGCAGGTTCTGGTTCTCGGTGCCGAGGCCGTACGAGATCCAGGAACCCATGCTGGGACGGACGAAGGTGTCGGATCCCGTGTGCAGTTTCAGGAGCGCGCCGCCGTGGGCCTCGTTGGTGCCATGGATGGACTTGACCATGCACAGGTCGTCCGCGCACGAGCCGACGAGCGGGAACAGGTCGCTGACCATCGCGCCGCACCGCCCGTAGGGACGGAACTCCCACGGCGACTTGTATAGGTTCGCGGTCTTGGCGAACTGGACCCGGGGCTTGGCGAAGGGAAGGGGTTTCCCGGAATCCCGGATGAGGAGCGGCTTGTGGTCGAAGGTGTCCACGTGCGACGGGCCGCCGTGCATGAAGAGGAAGATGACCCTCTTGGCTCGCGGCCGGAACCGCGGCGGGCGGGCCGCCAGCGGTCCGGACGACGGCGCCGCCATCGCTCGGTCCATCGAAGACAACATCCCGAGCAGCGCGAGGTTGCCGAACCCGGCGCTGCATTGCCGGAGCATCTGCCGTCGCGAGACGGGGGGAGGAAGGTCGTGTGGCATGGGTCAGTCGCGATAGACGAACTCGTTCGCCGCGAAAAGGGTCTGGCAGAGGGCCGACCAGGCTGCCTTCGCCCGTTGATCGTCCCCGCGAGCGGCGGTGACGAGGAACCGGAGCGCACGGTCGGTCTCTTGCCCGGTCGGGGCCCGGTCCAAGACGCGCCGGAAGGCGAGGTCGATCCGCGCGGCGTCATCCTGTGACGGCGTCGTGAGGACGGTCTCCGCCAGAGCGCGGGCACTGTCTTTCACGAGCGGGCTGTTGAGGAAGAACAACGCCTGGTGGGAGACGCCCGTCGGGGTCCGCTTCGACATCCCGACGCTCGGGTTGGCGAAGTCGAAGATGGTGAAGACGTCGTAGACCCGGTCGCGCACGATGGGAAGGTAGACGGACCGGCGCAGCGAACCAGCGGTCGGTTCGTCACCGGGGACGTAGTCGTCGTTCTTCCACCTCGTGAGCGAACCGCCCTTAGTGCGGTCGAGCCGGCCGGAGACGGCGAGGAGCGCGTCCCGCACCATCTCCGCCTCGAGCCTCTGGCGCGGGAACCGGCTGAGCAGGCGGTTGTCCGGGTCGGCGGAACCGGCCGGTTGCGGCGAGATCGCCGATTGCCGGTAGGTCTTCGAGCCGATGATCAACCGGTGCATCGCCTTCACGCTCCAGCCGGACCGGATGAACTCGCTGGCGAGCCAATCGAGCAGTTCCGGATGGCTCGGCGCCTCGCCGCGGACGCCGAAATTGTCGGGCGTGCGGACGAGTCCCTCGCCGAAGTGCGCCTGCCAGATCCGGTTCACGATGACACGAGCCGTGAGCGGATTCCGCGGGCTCGTGAGCCACGCGGCCAGTTCCAGGCGACCACTGCGGTCCGCCGGGATCTTCGGCGAAGCGGCGGCCTCCGCGGCGCGGATGAATCCCCTGGGGACCGGGTCCTTCGCCAAGTTGAGGTGGCTTCCCCGGATGTGGATCGGCAACTCGACGGGTTTGTCCTCGGCGACGGCGAGCGTGAACGCGGCGGGTTCCGGTGCCGTGGCCTTGAGCGCGTCGCGCTCGCGTTCCAATGCGGCGACGGCTTCGCGGGTCGCGGGCGGATAGAGGGACCGGGCGTCCTTGGGCAAGGCCAGGATCCCGTCGGGAGCGGACAACACCTCGCGCGTCTCGGCGTCGGCGACGGCGTCGCGCTGCGCGTCGGTGAGATCATCGAATTCCCATCGGGCGACGACGCCTTCGCCGGGGGCATCGCCGGGATGGATGAAATGGTCCTTGATCCGCCCCGCGTCCAGGGCGCGATCGAAGACGCGGACCTCGTCGAGCTCGCCTTTGAAGTGGACGTGGCCGTCCTGGCGCTTCGCGAGCGCGAGCGTCGTCGTGCCCGGGACCCTCGGGCGATCGATCGCCAGTTCACCGGAAGGATCGCCGTCGACGAAGAGCCGGAGCGTGGATCCGTCGTAGGTGAAGGCGAGGTGATGCCACTGCCCGGGCTTGAGCGCGGGACCGGTGCTCCAGACCGCGAAGACGTTCTCCTTGCCGCCGCCGATGTTGAGGTAGGCGCCGGCACGATCGCGGTCGAGGACCAAGGCGTAGTGGCCCTCGGTCCATTCATTGGCGTTCTTGTCGACCAACCAACGTCGCGCGTCGCCGCTTTTCGCGAACTCCTTGGCCCGGACCCAGGTCTCGACCGTGAGCTTGGCCGGGTCGAGCGCGGGCGAGTGCGGCAGTTCGAGATGGTTCGAGCCGGTCGCGACGAATCCGGCGCCGACCTTGCCGGGGCCGAGGCGAAGTCCCGTCGAGCCCCCGGCGTCGGCATCGACCGGGCCGAGCAATCTCGCGAGGCGGTCCGGCGAGGCCGCCGCGGCGCGGAGGGTCCGGCTCACGGAGTTGGTCGCCGGATCGGCCGCGAGCAAGGCGCGGAGGCGTCCGACCATCCCTGCGTCGGCCGCGGCGATCTCCGCGGATCCGTTGGCGGCGGTGGCCAGATGGCCGCCGAACGCCGATCGGCGGGCGGCGACCAGCGCGGCATCGGCCGCGTGGACCGCGGATTCCAGGGCCTTCGCGTTCGCGCCGGTCGATCTTTCGTGCGCTTCGATGACGGCGAGCTGGTCGCGCGAGGCGATCCGTCGCTCGTTGAACTTGGAGACGAAATCCAGGTTCTCCATCGTGCGCGTGCTCTTGAAGATGCCGGCCAAGGCGTAGTAGTCGCGTGCCGAGATGGGGTCGAACTTGTGGTCGTGGCAGCGCGCGCATCCGACGGTCAGGCCGAGGAACGCGCGGCTCACGACGTCGATCTGCTCGTCGACGAGGTCCATCACCAGCTTGGGCTTGTCCTGTTCGGCGAGCATCTTCGGTCCCAGCACCAGCAGGCCGGTGGCCGTCCAGCGGTCGAAGACCGTCCGCTCGGGCACCCCTTCGGTCGGCATGAGGTCGCCGGCCAGCTGCTCGGTGATGAACCGGTCGAACGGCTTGTCGTCGTTGAAGGCGCGGATGACCCAGTCGCGATAGCGCCACGCGTTGGCCATCACCTTGTTCTCGTCCTGCCCGTTCGTGTCGGCGTAGCGCGCCACGTCGAGCCACCATCTTCCCCACCGCTCGCCATGACCGGGCGACGCGAGGAGACGCTCCACGAGACGCCCTTCCGCGTCCGGCGCGCGGTCCGCCTCGAAGGCCTCGACCTCGCCCGGTCCAGGAGGCAGCCCGGTGAGATCGTACGCGACGCGGCGGATGAAGGCGCGCCGGTCGGCGGGCGGGGCGGGGACGAGTCCGTGCTCGGCGAGCTTCGCCGCGATGAAGAGGTCGATCGGGTTCTTTGCGGCGGGGGCGTTGCCGGGCCCGGAGGGCGGCCGGACCGCGCGGACCGGCTGGAAGGCCCAATGGTCCGGCTTCTTGTCCGTCTCCGTCCCAGGCCGCGTCCGGACGGTTCCGGTCTCCGCTTCCGGGAAGATCGCTCCTTGGTCGATCCACGCGGCGAGATCGGCCACGACGCTGTCCGGCAGTCGGCCTTTCGGAGGCATCTGGAGGTTCGCATCGCGATAGCGGACGGCCTCGATGAGCAGGCTCTTCTCCGCGGATCCGGGCACGATGGCGGGCCGGGTGTCGCCGCCCGTGAGCAATCCCGCGCGGGAATCCGCGTGAAGACCGCCCTTCAGCTTCTTGCTGTCAGAGGAATGGCATTCGAAGCAGTGCTCGGCGAGGACGGGCCGGATGCGCTTCTCGAAGAACTCCGCCGTCTCCGGACCCGCCGCGCCGCGTGCGACGAAAGCGGCGGCGCAAAGGAGCGTCGCTGCCCAGCGGTTCGGATGGCTGTGTCGCATCATCGGTAAGCTGGCGTGCAGAGACGGACAGAGGCGAGCGATTCTTCACGCCGGATCCGGCAACTGCCGTCACGCGCGGCGTCGGGGCCGCACCGATCAAGCTCAGGCGAAGGAAAGGCGCGACGCCCCGCGCGGCAGGGCGAAGCAAGCGGTGACCTGGTTTCCCGAGCGGCACCAGGTGCCGGAGGATAGCCTGAGCGGGCCCGCGACCTCCTTGAGGACCGTCTCCTCGGTGCCGGCGCGCAGGACCGGAGCCCGGCCGGGCATCGCCTCGAAGCGGACCGTGAAATCCGCGCAGGCGAAGGGCGCGTGGAGGTCCAGCGCGTGCTCGTCGCGTCCGACGCGGGTCAGCTCCTTCGCCGCCCAGTAGCGGGAGACCTCGCCGAGCTTCATCCAGAGCAGGTTGTCGAACCGCGCGTGCAGCCGGCCGACGACCTCCTTGAAGATCCCGAACCCGACCTCGTAGCCGTTGAAGTAGATGCCGGTCCAGTGCGCCAGCATCAACGCCGGTTCGCCCCGGGTGATCACGTCGACCAAGCGGCCGTGCTGGCCGTCGGCGGTGATGAACTTGTCGGCACCGCCGGGCGTGGTGCAGTCCCAGCCGCCCGTCCAATCCCCGGTGCAACCGATGATGCTCACGACGCATCGCGGGTCCGGTCCGTCGAGCCCCGCCGCGAGCTCGACCCTCGGAGCGACGCTCTCGTCGCCCTTGTCGTAGAGGTGCCGGAAGTAGTGCGGCACCTCCGTCTTCGACACGTCCCGCACGGCGTCCAAGGTCGCCTGCGCCAGCTGGGGCAGGGCCTTGTTGCCGAAGCTTCCCGGCGTGGTGATGCCGTCGCAGTGGAGGCCGACATCCTTGAGGATCCGCAACGCGTGCGCGATGTACGCGGCGATCTCGTCGGCGCTGCGGCCGGTGGTCCACTCCCAGTTCTCCATGAACTTCGGCGACGATTCCTGGAAAGGATGCCCGGTCTTGAGGTCGATCACCCGGGTGTGGGTGGTCATCTCCGGATGGATGTCCCAGTTCGGTGCCATCACGGACCGGACGAGCGCGATCGAGTCCCGGAGCTCCTGCGGTGTCCAGCCCGGGAGCATGCGGTCGATCCGGCCCACGCAAGCGGGGAAGGGGACGATGCTGTACTTGCCCTTCACCCCGGCGCCGGCGCACCACTCGCCGAACTTGCGCACGAAGGCGTCGGGGATCTCCACCGGCCACTCGCGCCAGGGCCGGTGGTAGACCGCGGCCGCACCGGAGAAGGCCGCGTCGAACTGCGGCATGGCGAAGCGGTTCAGGTTCACCAGGCAGGTCGAGTCGTCGATGATCAGGCCCACCGGGACCCGCGACCGCGGTCCGAGCACGGAGACGCCGGCCGCACGCGTCGGCCTCTGGCCCGGGACCTGCGCGGACGTCGTGCCGAAGGAGCCGAGGCCCGAGGCCATGGCCGCGCCGGCGGCGAGCCGGAGGAAATCACGTCGGTCCGTGCGGAGGATCGGCCGGGGCTGCATCGCGACAGCAAAGACCCCGCGACGCGAAACGGGGAGAGGAAAATGCTCGGCGGTGTCGCGGGTCTCAGCGGGGGCCGAGCACCAGCCAACGTGTCACGTAGGGGTCGACCTGCGAGAGGATCCAGAAGGCCCAACGCTCGCGGAGCTTCTCCCACCACGACCTCGAGGTCCGCCAGCTCGCGGGATCGATGCGCCGGGAGCGGCCCAGCAGCTCGGCGAACAGCGCTTCGCCTCCGGCGACGACCTCCGGATCGGTGAGACGGATCATCAGCTCGTGGTTGATGTGGAGACTGCGGGTGTCGAGGTTCGACGAGCCGACGTAGACCGCTCCGTCCGCGAGGAACAACTTCGCGTGGAGCACCTGCGGTTCGTACTCCCAGATCTCCACGCCGGCCCGGAGCAGTCCCGTGTACAGATGCCGCGCCGCGCGCTGCGAGAGCGCGACGTCCGACTTGCCGGGGACGACCACCTGCACCAGCGCGCCCCGCTTGGCCGCCTGACGGAGGAGGCGGCGCATCGGGAACCCCGGCAGGAAATACGCTGAGACGAAACGGACCGCCCGCGCCCGGGCGACGTCCTCGCGGAGGGATCTCTGGAACGCGTTCGGCTTTCGGCCGGGGCCGCTGAGCAGCAGCTGCGTCCCCGGCGCGATCGTCTCCGCTGGCGGCCGATGTCCCGTGCGGAGACGCGCCAGCATCGCGCGCGGCTGGGTCGCGTCGCAGAGCGCGGACATCAGGTCGAACGACCGGGCCAATCCCGCGACGGCCGGCCCCCGCAGCACGAGCCCGCAGTCGGCCCAGCCGCTCGCCACGCCGTCGCCCGCGTAGTCGTCGCTGAGGTTGAACCCGCCGACGATCGCGACCTCGTCGTCCACCACCACGAGCTTGCGGTGGTCCCGCACCGGGAGCCGGCGCGACGTGAGCGGGTTGAAGACCTT
>CANGMH010000185.1 GCA_947454005.1 Verrucomicrobiota bacterium | reverse complement strand
GGTGCTGATCGCCAAGTCGATGGTGGTCGGCGCGGCGGCCGGCTTGGCGGCCATGCTCTTCTCCGATCTCGCGCACGCTGTCCCGAAGCAGTTGAAGCTGCGGATCCGGAGGCCGTGGTTGCGTCCCATCGTGGGCGGCCTGGTCGTGATCGGCCTCGCCTACGCGCTAGGCACGCGGTCGTACCTCGGCCTGGGCGTGAGCAGCCCTTATCCCGGCGACGTCACCATCCTTTCTTGTTTCCACGAGGGCGGCGCCACCGGTTGGAGCTGGCTCTGGAAGATCCTCTTCACGGTCGTCACCCTGGGGTCCGGGTTCAAAGGCGGCGAAGTGACCCCGCTGTTCTTCATCGGCGCGGCCCTGGGGAACGCGCTGAGCGGACCCATGGGCGCCCCGGCGGACCTGCTCGCGGGCCTCGGGTTCGTCGCGGTCTTCGCCGGCGCGAGCAACACGCCGCTGGCCTGCACGCTCATGGGGATCGAGCTCTTCGGCGCCGCCCATGCGCCTTACCTGGCCGCGGCCTGCTTCGTGGCCTATCTCGTCAGCGGCCACTCCGGCATCTACGGATCGCAACGCATCGCGGGGCCCAAGACACCTCGGGCCGATATCCCGGACGACGTCACGCTCGCGGACCTCCGCCGAGGGAAAGACGACGCCGGCCGACCGGACATCCGTTGAACGGTCGCGGCCTTCGTCACAGTACGGCTCACCAGGGCGTCGATCCGCCCCGCCCCTTCGGACCGCATCCTTTCAGGCTAGGTCTCTTGGCTCGGTCGCTGCTTAGCTTCCTCCCGTCCACCCATGAAACGACTCCTCCAGTCCGCCGCCGTCGGGACCCTTCTCGGAGTGTCCGGCGTCCAGGGCACCGTGGTCATCAACGAGCTGATGTACCATCCCGCCTCGGGCCGCACGAACGAGCAGTTCATCGAGCTGCTCAACACCGGGCCCGCCGCTCAGGAACTCGCGGGCTGGCGGATTGGCGGGGCGGTCGACCTCGTCCTGCCCGCGGGGACCATCCCGGCCGGCGGTTTCGCGGTCGTCGCGGCGGACACGGCGACGTTCAAGACCAAGCATCCGGGCGTCGCTCTCGCGGCCGGGAACTGGACCGGCTCGCTCGGCGACGGCGACACGGTGCGGCTCAAGGACGCCGCCGGCGCCACGGTCGATTCGGTGAGCTACGAGACGGAAGGCGATTGGTCCACGCGGCGGCTCGGTGCGCCGGACCGCGGGTTCCGCGGCTGGGAATGGATCGCGGCGCACGACGGCGGCGGCAGCTCGCTCGAGCTGGTCGACCCGCGGAAACCCCGGAAGCACGGCCAGAACTGGGACGCGAGCCGCGTCGCCGACGGCACACCTGTCGCTCCGAACTCGGTCGCGCGGACGGACGACGCGCCGTTGGTCCTCGAGGTCGCCCATTTCCCGCTGATCCCGGGACCGACCGATCCGGTGTCGGTCACCGCGCGCCTGCTCGACGAAACCACGGCGACCGCGACGGCGACGCTCTTCTGGCGCGTGGACACCATGCCTCCCGGCGCCTTCGAGCCGATGCCGATGCTCGACGACGGCGCGCACGGCGACGGGACGCCGGGAGACGGCATCTACGGGGCCGTGGTGCCGCCCCACGCCAAGGGCACGATCGTCGAGTTCCGCATCGTCGCCACCGACGCCGCGGGCAACACGCGGACCTATCCGCGCACCGAACCCTCCGAGGGTCGCACCGCCGACCTCGTCTTCCAGGTCGACGACACCGCGCGGACGGACGGACGGCCTCTCTATCGCGTGGTGATGACCGCCTCCGAGAAATCCGCGCTCGATGCGGTGGAGGCCGCCCAACCGCTCAGCGACGCCGCATCGAGCGGCGCCTTCATCGCCCAGGACGGGACCGGGACCGAGGGACGTCAACTGACGACCTTCCGCAACCGCGGCCACGGCACCCGTTCGCACTCGCCCCACAACATCAAGGTGAAGCTCCCCGCCGACCGACCGCTCGGAGGCCGGACCAGCCTGAACCTGAACAGCTACTACCCCTACAACCAGGCCCTCGGCAGCGCGGTGATGCGCCGCCTCGGCCTGGTCATACCGGAATCGCGGCTTGCCCGGGTGCGGGTCAACGGCGCCGACCCGGCAGGGAGCAACCAGCACGGCTCCTACGCCGCGAACTGGGGATTCGACAACGACCTGGTGAAGACCCAGCTGCCGCAGGACACCGGCGGCAACCTCTACCGCGGCATCCGCGGTTTCGACACCAGCATCACGCCCGACCTCGTCTGGCACGGCGGCGATCGGCGCGGCTACACCAATGCCTACTTCAAGCAGAACAACCTGCTCGCCGACGACTGGACCGACCTCATCGATCTCATCGCGTGCCTCAACTCGACCAACGGGTTCCCGGCCGCCTCGTACGCCGCCGATGTCTCCGCCCGCGCCGACGTCGACCAATGGATGCGCTACTTCGCCGCGCACACGCTGCTCGCGGACGCCGAGACCACGCTCGGGACGGGATACGGCGACGACTACGGTCTCTACCGCGGGCTCAAGGACACGCGCTTCCAGCTCCTGCCCTACGACATGGACACGTTGTTCGGCCAAGGCGACACCGCCGCCCCGATCGACGCGGGATTGTTCCGCATGACCGGCGTCGGCACGTCCCACCCCCTGCCGGCCATCGATCGACTGGTGAAGAACCCCGCGTTCGCTCCGACCTACTACCGCCATCTGAAGGCGATGGCCGGGACCGTGTTCGCCCCGGCCGCGATGGCGGACCTCATCGACCAGGTCTACGCCGGCACCGGTGTGCCGATCGCGGTTTCCGACGCCATGAAGAGCTTCAGCGCGCGGCGCACCGCCTGGGTCCGCTCGCAGATCCCGGATGCATTGACCGTCGAAAGCGCTCTTCCGGTCGTCGACGGCTACCCGCGCACCACGTCCCCGACGGTCATGCTCACCGGCAGCGCGGACCCGACCCGGACCTCTTCGATACAAGTCGGCGGAGCCGTGGCCGACTACGTCGCTTGGCAAGCCCGCTGGACGAACGCCGCGGTCGGCTTGCGCCCGGGCCTCAACCGGGTGCTGGTGCAGTCGATCGGCCTGCAAGGGACCGAGGCCGAGCGGACGACCTACGAGGTGTGGTATGACGACGGCAACGTGCGGTCCGTGGGCGGCGCGATCACCACCGACACGACTTGGAGCGCCGCCGGCGGGCCGTTCCTCATCGAGACCAGCCTGACGGTGGAGAACGGCGCCACGCTCACCATCGGACCGGGCACGACGGTCTACCTCGGCTCCGGCGTGAAACTCACCGTCGCCAACGGCGGGCGCCTGCTCGCCGAGGGCACCCCGGACGCGCCCATCCGCTTCGGGCGTCAACCGGGCACGTCGGCGTCCTGGGCCGGGCTGGTCATCGACGGCGCGGTCGGCTCGCCCGAGACGCGCATCGCCCATGCCCATCTCGAGGGCAACGGTTCGACCTGCATCGAGGTCGCGGGCGGCACGGTCCGCCTCGACCACCTCACCTTCGGCACGACCACGCACCAATACCTCGCGCTCGACGGGGCTTCGTTCGTGCTCGATGGATGCGTCTTCCCGACCAGCACCGCGGCCTTCGAGCTGGTCCACGGCACGCAAGGAGTGAAGACCGGCGGCCACGGCATCGTGCGCGGTTGCTTCTTCGGCAGCACGACGGGGTACAACGACATCATGGATTTCACCGGCGGCAACCGCGACAAGGGCCAGCCGATCATCCAGTTCTACGACAACGTGCTCATCGGCGGCCCGGACGACGGCCTGGATCTCGACGGCACCGACGCCTGGATCGAGGGCAACATCTTCCTCCACTTCCACAAGAACGGCGCGCCCGATTCCTCCAGCGCGGTCAGCGGCGGCAGCGACAGCGGCCAGACGTCGGAGATCACGATGATCGGCAACTTCTTCTTCGACTGCGACCAGGCGGCAACGGCGAAGCAGGGCAATTTCTTCACCCTGCTGGGCAACACCATCGTCCACACGACCAAGAAGGGCGGGCTCGACACCGAGGCCTCGGTCGTCAACCCGCAGGACCGCGACCCCGGCCCTCCCACGACCTATGGCCGCGGCTTCTATCTCGAAGGCAACATCGTCGTGGACGCCGAGCAGCTCGTGCGCAACCACGATGCCGCGCAGACCGCCGTGACGTGGGTCCGCAACCTCCTGCCCGTCGCATGGAACGGCCCCGGTTCCGGCAACATCGTGGCCGATCCGCAGCTGGTGCACGTCCCGACGGTCGCCGAGACGCAGTTCACGACCTGGGAAGAGGCGCAGGTGATGCGTGAATGGTTCCGCCTGAAACCGGGTTCGCCCGCACGCGGCACCGGCCCGGACGGACGCGACATGGGCGGCGTGGTCCCGCACGGCGTCTCCATCTCCGGTGCGCCGACGGGCACGACCGGTTCCTCCGTCGCGACCTTGAGGATCGGGACGGGACGGACCGGCGGCGGCATTCCGGCCGCGGGATTCCCGAACGGTTCCGGATTCACCCATTACAAGTGGCGCTTCGTCCCCGGCGACTGGAGCAACGAGACGCCGATCGAAACGCCGATCCAGCTGACCGGCCTGACCAACGGTGGGTATCGGATCGAGGTCGTCGGCAAGAACGATGCCGGGACCTACCAAGACGATCCGCTGCTCGGACCCGCGGCCGGTGTCACGACGACCCTTCCGTGGCGGGTGGACAGCCGCTACATCCCGCCAGCCCCGGAGACCTTTTTGAAGCTCAACGAAGTCCTCGCCCGCAACGAATCATCGCCCCACGGCGCGGGCATCTATCCCGACATGGTCGAGCTGCACAACGGCGGCCCGGTCGCGCTCGACCTCGCCGGCTTCGGCCTGTCGACCCGCGCCGCCTCGCCGCACAAGTTCCGCTTCCCCGCCGGCGCCACGGTCGCCGCGGGCGGCTACCACGTGCTCCACGGCGGCGACGAGGACGGCTCCGGCGGACTACATCTCGGCTTCAAGCTGGGCGCCTCGGGCGATTCGCTGTTCCTGACCGACGCGCGCACGAACCTACTCGATTCGGTCACCTTCGGACCGCAGCTGCCCGATCTCTCCATCGGCCGTCTTGCGGACGGTTCTTGGGTGCTGGACGAGCCGACCCCCGGCTCGGCGAACCGCTCGGTTCCCACCGGCGACCCCTCCGCGATCAGGATCAACGAATGGCTCGCCGCCCATGGAGCGCAAACCGGTGGCGACTTCATCGAGCTGTACAACCCCGACGTCTCGCCGGTGGACCTCGGCGGCCTGTCCCTAGCGAACGCGCCCGGTGATCCCGCGCAGAGCCCGCTCGCGCCGTTGAGCTTCATCGCGGGACGAGGCCTCTCGGTCTACATCGCCGACGGGGACGCCTCGAAGGCCGACCATGTCGGTTTCACGCTCTTCCCCGAGGCCGGCAGCCTCTTCCTCTCCGCGCCGGACCGGTCGCTCATCGACGCCGTGGTCTACGGCCCGCAGACGGACGGCATCTCGCAGGGCCGCACGCCCGACGGCGGCGCGCGGATCATCGCCTTCACAGCGCCGACGCCCGGCGGCGGGAATCCCCGCGACGACGGCGGCGGTGGCGGGACCAATGTCACCACCGTGACGCTTCCGCTCCTGGGCATCACCGACACGTGGCGATTCTGGACCAACGGCGACCAAGGGACCGCTTGGAGGGCGCCTGCCTTCGATGACGCCGCCTGGCCCTCCGGTCGCGCGCTGCTCTACCACGAGGACGCGGCCCTGCCCGCGCCGAAGAACACGCCGCTGCCGCTCGGGCGGACGACTTACTACTTCCGCGCGCATTTCGCCTTCGCCACCAACACCGCGGGGGTCCGCCTCTCGCTCCGTCCGGTCATCGACGACGGCGCGGTCTTCTGGTTGAACGGCCAAGAGCTCACGCGGACCGGGATGGCAGCGGGCGTCCCGGCGTTCTCGACCTTCGCGAGCCGCAACGTGGGGGATGCCGCGTACGAAGGACCGTACGACCTTCCGTCCGACCTCCTGCGGCAAGGCGACAACGTGCTCGCCGTCGAGGTCCACCAGATCAATGCGGGAAGCTCCGACATCGTCTTCGGCGCCGCCCTCGACGCCATGCGTTCGGTCACGAACTCCGTCGGGCCTGGCCCGCTTCTGCCGGTCGTGCTCAACGAGGTGCTCGCCCACAACTTCGGTCTCGCCGAGGCGGACGGCACCTACCCCGACTGGATCGAGCTGCACAACCCGAACGACGTCGCCGTCGGCCTCGCCGGGTTGAGCCTCACCGACGACCTCGCGGCAGGACGCAAGTCCACGTTCGGCGCCGGCGCCTCCCTCCCCGCGCGCGGGTTCCTCCGCGTCCGCTGCGATGCGACCCGGCCTTCCTCGGACACCAGCGCCGCCTTCGGGCTGGACCGCGGCGGCGCGACGGTCTTCCTCGTGGACACCGCCGCCCGCGGCGGCGTGGTGCTGGATTCGGTCGCCTTCGGCCTCCAGGTCGCCGACCGCTCCATCGGCCGCGTGCCCGACGGGACGGGTGCATGGAAGCTGGCCCGGCCCACTCCCGGAACGACCAACGCCGCGGTGCCGCTGGCACCGAGCGACCGCGTGAATGTCAACGAATGGATGGCCGCGCCGTCGTCGGGCGAGGATTGGTTCGAGCTCTTCAACCCGTCCGCCGATGCCGTCGACCTCTCGGGCCATCATCTGTCCGACGACCTGTCCGTCCGCACGAAGTCGACCTTCCCGCCGCTGTCCTTCCTCGGCGGCGGAACCAACGCCCACGCGCTCATCCGCGCCGACGGCACGCCGTCGAAGGGGGCCGACCACGTCGGTTTCAAGCTCGGCGCGAAGGGCGACGACATCGGGTTCTTCGCGCCCGACGGGACGTTGGTCGACGCGGTGACCTTCGGGCCGCAGGCGGAAGACGTTTCCGAAGGCCGGCTGCCGGACGGAGGCGCGACCCTCGTCCGCTTTCCTGCCCTGCCGACGCCGGGCCTGCCGAACCGCGCCGACCAGGACCGCGACGGCATCGCCGACGACTGGGAACTCGCGCACGGCCTCGATCCCGCCGACCCGACCGACGCCGCGCTCGACCGCGACCACGACGGCGCGATCGCCCTCGCGGAATCCGTCGCCGGCACCGATCCATCCGACCCCGCGAGCACGTTCCGCCTCATCCCGGGCTTCACCTCGACCGGCGGCCCGACCGCCCGTTTCTCCACGACGCCCGGCCGCGGCTATCGGTTGCAATCCACCGAGGCCCTCGGCACCGGCGGCTGGATCACGTTGCTCGAAGTGGCGCCCCGTCCTGTCCGGCAGGAGATCACATTCACCGACGCCGCGGTCGCATCCGCATCCCGCTTCTACCGCGTGCTCGTCGCACCCGCGATGCCGTGAGGCCGGAGACGACACAGGCGCGGAGGCCTCGACGGGGCGAAACAGGGCCGCCCAAGGCGACGTCGTCTTCCTCCACCACCAACGGTGTCCGACTTGGGTCGTCCTCCCGCCGACCCGGACCACACAGTTCGGACGCTGTTGTCTGTCAGATCACCGTCGGAACTCGCCAGGATCCGTCTCCGTGATCGTGGGCCCGCGACAGGATCCTCCGCGGCATCTCACGGAAAACGCTCATTGGCTGATCGGATTGCTCACGCCGACTCCACCGAAGCTTGGATCCACGACCCGTCCACCTTCGTTGGCGGCGACCGTGTACACAAACGTGTCGGTGATCAGCTTGGCGTATCGTTCCAGCGTGCGATACGGGCTCAGCGGCAAATAGACGACGTCTCGTGCCTCGAGGCGGATGTCGGGGCATGGCCGGTGAGGATCGCTTTGAAGTCCACGACCGCGATCTTCGGTCCGGAAAGCGATCCGCGCACGATGGCCACTTGTGGAAGATGGGCCTGAGGTCTTGTGCCGCGGGCCTTGGCGATGGCGGTGGTGAGGGGCATGTCGTCCACGTAGCCGACGGGCCGCGGGCCGTCGACCGCTCCGACATTGCAAGCGCCGTGACGCAGCCGACGTGCCATCGGTCCAGGCCACGGATTCGGGTCGTGTGGAAGAGGCACAGCAGACCCGCGGGGGACATGGGCGCCGCCGCTCTTGGACGAGAGCGGCCGACCTCGGAGCGCCCTATCCGATGATCCGCCGTACCGCGGCAGCGAGGGCGCTCGGGCTGAAAGGTTTGGTCAGGAAGAGGGTCGCGCCGGAGTCCTCCGCCTCTTCGCGGGCGATCAGCTGGCCGCGCGAGGTGAGCATGATGACCGGGATGGCGGCCGTCGCGGGAGTCGCCTTCAACCGCTTGAGCGCCGTGATGCCGTCCATCTCCGGCATGGTGACGTCCATGACGATGAGCGCCGGCGCTTCACGCTCGGCGAGCTCGACCCCTTCGCGTCCGTTGCGCGCCGTGAGGATGTCGTAGCCGCCCTTCTTCAGGCTGAGCGCGGTGACCCGCAACATGTGCGGCTCGTCCTCCACGATGAGTATCCTCTTAGGCATCTCCGTGCGCCTCCTTGCCGACGATGACGATGAAGGCGGCGTCGTCCGCCGGGGTCGCGCCTGCCTCGAAGGTCTGCAGCAGGCTGACGAGCCGGCGGTGGGTGGCTTCGGAGGATTCCCCGCTGAGGGCGGCCATGGCAATCTGTGATTTTATCGCGTCCAGGCCCAAAAGGTCTCCATCGGGGTCGCGCGCCTCGATCAAGCCGTCGGTGAACAGCAAGGCGCGGCCGACGGTGCAGTCCAGGCAGGTCTCGTCGAACACCGCGTCCGCGAGG
>CANGMH010000184.1 GCA_947454005.1 Verrucomicrobiota bacterium | reverse complement strand
GCGGCCCCATCCTCCCGTCCGGCCATAGCCGGACAAGGACGAGGGAAAGAGACATACAAGACTGGCAGTCTGCTGTATCGCGGGTTGGCAACCCGCTGGGCGTTGATGTTTACAGGGTCAATGGATTGCTGCGGCTCTGGCCGGCTACCAGCCGGCGACACAGCAGACTGCCAGTCTGCGCTACGGATGCCCGCCACTTCTGGTCGCACCCGGCAAGGTCCAACTCGCGGTCCGCCTCGCGGTCCGCTCGATGCGTGCGCCGGTTCGGGCGGCCTCGCCTCACCGAGTCGGATCCGGCTTCCGGGCGGCGATGCTCCGCTCCATCCGATAGTTCGTGAACTTGCAGCCGCGATACCACACCTCTTGCTCCTCCAGCACGATGAAGCCACGGGCTTCGAAGAACGGCCGTGCAGTGATGCTGGCCTCGGTGAAGAGACGGTCCAAGCCGAGCCGAGCTGCTTCGGCCTCGATGTGCTTCAAAAGGCGAGTGGCCACGCCCTGGTTCTGAAAATCGGCGTGGACGTAGAGCGCGTCGATATGGCCGGTGTCCTCGAACTCCGCGAATCCGCGGATACGGCCGTCCACCTCGCACACAAAGGTTCTTTTGACCGACAGACGGGCCGCCCATTTCTCCGGCTCCGGCGCCTCGCCGGCCCAAACTTGGACCTGCGCGGGGGTGTAGTCCGCGGCGTTCACTTCCCGCACCGTGCGGTGGAACAGCTCCGCGATCTGAGGAACATCACCGGATTGGGCGGGACGGATCATCGCTGACCTTGTGCCCGACGACTGCCCAAAGCCAAGCGTTCGCGGCCGTGATGCCCCGCCGCTGGATCATCGAGCGCACCTGCATGCTGGCCCATGCGCGACCGCCGACGCCAAATTTCCGCCAAATTTCCCCCGGTCCGTTCCCAAGACCGCCCCGAGCCGACCGGGTCGGTCTTTTTGGTGGCCGGCCCCTTGGCCGCCTCTTTACCGTCCGCCCCGCCTGAAGGCCCGAAGGGTTCCAGGCGTCCACTTGCCATGATGCCACGCCGCCCTGCCCTGCTCGCGCTCATCTTCGCCGCCGCCATCGCGGGTCTCCGCGCCGCCGACAACCCGGCCGGCCTCGCGGTCACCTTCGCGGCCGGGAGCGCATCGGATCTCTCCGTCGCCGAGAACGTCTGGCTGCACGTCCCGGCCGGACAACCGGCGACGCCGTTCCTCGCGCCGGGGCCGTTCACCGCCACGTGGAAAGGCCAGGTCGCGGCGGAACTCCGGGCCGACTTCACCTTCCACGCCGAGTTCAACGGCGACCTCAAGCTCACGGTCAACGACACCGTCGTGCTCGAGGGCAAGGGCGAGGGCGACAAACCGGTCACCGGCAAGAGCGTCCGCCTCAACAAAGGCGCGAACAACCTCGTCGCCGAGTTCAAGTCGCCCGCGGCCGGCGACGCCTTCGTCCGCCTCTTCTGGTCGAACAAGGAGACCCCCTACAATCCCATCCCGCTCGCCGAGCTCTCGCATCCGGAGACCGACGACCTGAAGAAGGCGCTGCTCGTCCGCCGCGGACGCGACCTGTTCGCCGAGAACCGCTGCGCCAAATGCCACACGACACCCGGCGGCATGCCCGAGCTGGCGATGGATGCCCCGGCCTTCGACGGCATCGGCGGTCGCCGCAACTTCGATTGGCTGGCCCGCTGGATCGCCGACCCGCACGCGCTCCGGCCGGGCACGCCGATGCCGCAGGTCCTCTCCGGCGCGGACGCCAAGGACAAGGCGGAATCCGTCGCCGCCTACCTCAGCTCGCTCAAGGGCACGCCCCTCCCCGAAGCCAAGCCCGGCGATATCGAGGCCGGCAAGGCGCTCTACGAGAAGCTGCACTGCGCCGCCTGCCACAATCCGCCCGATGTCGCCGCCGCGGATCCGAAGAAGATCTCGCAGAAGCAGGTGAAGGCGAAGTTCTCGCCCGGCGCGCTGGTGGCCTTCCTCCAGAAGCCGAACGAACACTACGCGTGGATCCGCATGCCCGGCTTCAAGCTGACCGCCGAGGAAGCCCAGAATCTCGGCGCCTACCTCGAAGGCTCCGCCGACAAACCCGCCGACCGTCCCGCCCCGACCGACGACGCGCTGCTCAAGAAGGGCCAGGCGATCGTCCAGACCGCGGGTTGCCTGAGCTGCCACGTGCTCGGCAGCGCCAAGAACGAGTTCGCCGCCAGGCCGCTCACCGATCTGGCCGCCGCCAAGTGGACCGCCGGTTGCCTCGCCGACAAACCGGCCGACGACAGCAAGGCCCCGCGCTACGCCTTCACCGACGACGAACGCGCCGCGCTGCGCGCCTTCGGAGCGACCGACCGTTCGTCCCTCACGCGCCACACCGCGGCCGATTTCCTCGCCCGCCAATCCGTCGCGTTGAACTGCCGCGAGTGCCACGGCAAGTTCGAAGGTTTCCCCGCCTACGAGCTGCTCTACGGCAAGCTCAAGCCCGAGTGGACGGCGAAGTTCATCGCCGGCACGCATCCGGTAAAGCCGCGCCCGTGGCTGGAATCGCGGATGCCCAACTTCCCCGTCTACGCCGAGCACCTCGCCAGCGGCCTCGCCACCATCGCCGGCCTGCCGGCCAAGACGCCCGCTGATCCCGCGCCGTCCGACACCGCGGACCTCGCCAAAGCCGGCCAGAAGCTGGTGAGCGCGAACGGCGGCTTCGCCTGCGTGTCCTGCCATCCGGTCGGCGAGATGGGCGCCACCCAGGTGTTCGAGGCTCCGGGCATCAACCTCGCGACCAGCTTCGACCGCATCCAGCCGTCGTTCTTCCGCCGCTGGCTTCGGGCGCCGACCTCGGTGGATCCGTCCACCAAGATGCCCGGCTACTTCGACGAAGAAGGCAAGAGCCCGCTGCCCGACGTGCTCGGCGGCGACGGCCCGAAGACCATCGGCGCCGTCTGGGAATACATCCGCCTCGCCGACAAGATGCCGCGCCCGGAGTGATCGGGGAGGCTGCGAAGGGGGCTCGCGAGGGGGAAAATCAGTAGTGGCGGGCACCTCGGCGAATGGGGCGCGGAGTTGGGCTCCGTGTAGCCGAGTCGCCCTCGGCGTGCGGGGAGAAGTCACGGACGGGCGGCAGCCCGTCCCTACCATCCTGGGTAGGGTCCGCGCTGCCGCGCGGCCCCATCTGTCCTGCGTCTCCTGATCAGGGACCTCAACGGGGCTTAAGTTGCCACCAACCTCCTCGGGCACGCCTACTGGAATCTTCCCTCACACCACCTCGACCGTACGCCACTTCCGATCGCGCCAGGCGCGGTCGCCTGCTTGCCACGCGGCTGCCGACCGAGCTTGATCAGGCGCGTCGCTCCCGACGCTCCATGGATTTCGAATTCGCCACCGCCACCCGGATCATCTTCGGTCCCGGCCGATCCGCCGAGATCGGAACCCTCGCCCGGGCGCTGGGTCAACGGGCCCTGCTCGTGGTCGGTGCGGATCCGGCGCGTGCGGACGGCATCCGCGACCGCCTGACCGAGGCGGGGGTCTCGACCGGATCGTTCCCGGTCGCCGGCGAGCCTTCCGTGGCGATGGTGTCCCGGGGCGCGGAGCTGGCCCGCACCGGCGGTCACGAGATGGTCGTCGCGTGCGGCGGCGGGAGCGTCATCGACGCCGGCAAGGCCATCGCCGCGCTGGCGACGAACCCGGGCGACCCGTTGGAATTCTTGGAGGTGGTCGGCCAAGGCCGTCCGTTGCGCGCCGCGCCCCTGCCTTTCATCGCCATCCCCACCACCGCCGGCACCGGGGCCGAGGTCACGCGCAACGCGGTGCTGTCCGTGCCGGAACAGCGGGTGAAGGCGAGCCTGCGGAGCCCGCTGATGCTGCCGCGCGTGGCGTTGGTGGATCCGCGCCTCACGCACGGTCTGCCGCCCGCGCTCACCGCCACCACCGGGCTCGATGCGTTGACGCAGCTGCTCGAACCGTTCGTGTCCGTCCGCGCCAACCCGATGGCCGAAGCGCTCTGCCGCGAAGGGTTGCGTCGCTGCGCCCGGTCGCTCCGACGGGCGTTCCACGACGGAGAGGACGCCGACGCGCGCGAGGACATGGCTCTGGCGTCGCTCTTCGGCGGCCTGGCCTTGGCGAACGCCGGGCTCGGTGCGGTGCATGGTTTCGCGGCGCCGATCGGCGGGATGTTCCCGGCACCGCACGGCGCCGTGTGCGCCGCGTTGGTCGCGCCGGTGACCCGGGCCAACCTGGCCGCCCTGCGCGGACGCCGTCCGGACAGCCCCTCGCTCGCCCGCTACACCGAGGCCGCCCGGTTGCTCACCGGCGACGCCGAAGCGACCGCGGACGACGGAGCCACGTGGCTCGCTCGATTGGTTGCCGACCTGAGCATTCCCAGCCTCGCAGCGCACGGCGTGACCCCGGCCGATCTTCCCACCATCGCCGCGAAAGCCGCCCAAGCGAGCAGCATGAAGGGCAATCCAATCCCGCTGGAGCCCGACGAGCTTTCCGCGATCCTTGCCGCGGCGCTGTGAGCGCGGCTCGCGATGCGATGCGATTGCCCGCGGCTTCGCGCGGGGCGGTGCGTCAGTGGGCCGGGGGCGGGGGCGTCGCCGCGCCGGTCGCCTTGGCCTTCTTCCACGGCTGGTCGGGGAATTTCTCCGGGAGCTTCACCGGCGCGAGCTTCGGCTGGGCCATCTGGAGCTCGGAGTCGGCCGGTCGCGCGGCACCCGCGGCGGGCGCGGCCATGTTCTCCTTCCACGACGAGATGCGGGCCTGGAGACCGTGCTTCTCGGCGGTCTGCTTGTCGCCGGACCGCATGTAGAAGAGCGAGAGATTCGTGTGCACGAGCTGCTCGTTCGGCTTGAGCTTCTCCGCCTTGTGGCCTTCCGCGATGGCGGTCGGATAATCGCCCAACCGGTAATGGCACATCGCGACCGCGAGCTGGGCGTCGAAGTCCACCGGTGCTTCCGCGAGGATGCCCTGGAGCTTGGCGATCGCGCCGGCATAGTCACCGGTCGAGTAGTCGAACATCGCGTCGTCGTAGCGTTCTTGCAGGGTCGTGGTCATCGCCGGCCCAGAATCGTCGGGAAGCAGCCGTCCCGCAAGCGGCGGCCAAAACAGGCGAAGCGGGCATTGCCATCTGCGTCGCGTCCGGAGATGAAAACGGGCGTGTCCCCCTCGCAGCTCCGGACCTGGCTGGTCCGTCCGGCCATCGCCCTCGCGGTGGTGATGGCGGTGCTGGCCACGGCCACGGCCCTCCGCGACGCGTCCGTCGACCGGCTCGCCGACGGAAGCCGTCTGCGGGTCTGGGGGATCCGCCGAGGGATGCCGGCATCGATCGTGGCCCGGGAGAACTTCCTGAGAAGGCCGTGGACCTGGATCCCTCTGGCGATCCGCGAACGGCTCGGATGGACGCCGGTCTTGTTGAGCGCCGAGACGGGCCAGCCGGACGCCGATGCCGTGGCGGTGTGGTTCACACGCTTCGACCCGCGTCGCGACGGGTATCGCTGGAGCTTGTTCAGCCGGACCGAGGTCGTGGACGGTTCCGGCGCCGCGACCGAGGAGGCGGCGCAATCGCCCTTCTCATCCGCGGAGATCAAAGGCGGCGTCATCTGGGTGCGGCATCCGCCGGACGACGGCCGAGGCTTCCGGCTCCGGCTCCACGGCGGCACCCCGGTCCGCGTGGTGGGCGAGATCGAGGTCCCGCCGGCCCCGGTCACTTCATCCCGACGAACAGCATCACCAGGTCGATGATGAAGAGCAGCACGACCGTGACCTCGAGGATCATCATCCAGCGGTTGCTCTGGTCGGACTTCAGGATCTGGTGCAGGTCGTCGAGCGTCTTGAGCTTGTCGTCGACGGCCCGGTGCCAATCGGCCAGATGGAAGCGCGCGGCGGCGGCCTCGTAGACCCGGGCGAGGTGCCAATCGCCGAAGAACTTGCTGAGGTTCGACAGCTCGTCGCGGAAACGCGCCATGTCGATGCGCAGTTCGCGGAGCTCGCGGAGGACATCGGCGCGGCGGCGCAGCGGGGTGTTGCCGAGGTCGCGGTAGCTGCGCTCGAGCGAGGCGTCGAGGTGCCGGTCGTAGGCCTCGAGCTCGGCGAGCTGGAGATTGGCGAGCTCCAGGATGTGGATCGCTTCGGCGGTGTCGGCCGGCTGGTCGACGAGCAACGCGGCGTCCCAATCGATCACGATGAGGTCGTCCTCGTGGTAGCTAAGGCTGCGGCTGGTCGATTCGAGCACCTCTTGGCGGGACAGGTCCGACGCGCCGTCCTGGGTGAGCAGCGCGGCGATCTCGCGGCGGTGCACGTCCAGCCACGCTTCCGCCCGGAAGGGCGACCCCGCCGGTGTGCGCAGCGGGGCATGGATGCAGAAGACGGTGTAGGCCTCCTCTTCCAGCAATTGTCCGTTGGGCCGCAGGATGTGCGGTGCCAGCTCGCCGCGGATCTTCTCGGCCAGCCGCCGGACATCGTCATAGAGCGCGCCGTCTGCGAACTGGAGGTCGTGGAAGACGACGAGGTCCTGGAGCTTCTCGACGACGAACGGGACGCGCACGGCGATGCTGATGGCACCGATCGGCAGCAGCTTGACCGTCATCCCCACCCGCGACGGCCCGAGCGGCCCGGTGCGGTCGCTCGGTGGCAGGCGGACGGTCTGCGGTTGGTGGAAGAGCAGATGCCTCGGCCCGCGCCGGCCGGTGTCGACCTTGAAGGGCGTCACCGGCTGCCCCAGCAACTGGGTGACCGGAGTCCGCGACATCTCGTAGGCGATGTCGTAGGCGTAGAGATAGACGATCTCGCCGGTGAGCCGGGTCCCGGGGTTCGGCGCGCTGTCCATGCGGCGACCGTAACCCCGGTGCGGACGATCGGCCAGCCGTCGCCCGGATCAATGCAGCGCGGGACCGAACCGGCGGGTGAACGGCCAGAAGACGAACAACGACCGTCCGATGACCTTTTCCTGCGCGAAATCGGGTTCGCCCCAGTAGCGCGAATCCGCGCTGTTCATCGTGTTGTCGCCGAAACAGACGTAGTGGCCGGGCCGGATGGCGTACTCGGTCTTCGCGTCGGGAAAGTTCCGGGTGGGTCCGGTGGTCCCCTCGGCGCGGTTCCAGACGGTGCCGTTGACATGGCCGGAGTAGATGCTGCGCTGCGGAGGAAGTTTCGGGTCGAAGGCGAAGACCTTCTCGAAGCCGTAGTCGTTGGTCGTGAGCGGCGACCCGTTGATGTAGGTGTGCCGGTCGTCGCCGATGTGGATCCGCTCGCCGCCCAAGCCCACGAGGCGCTTGATGTAATGCGTGTTGGCGGTCATGCCCGGATGGGTCTCCGAGCGGAAGACGATGATCTCGCCGCGCTTGGGGCGCCGGAAATTGTAGGTGACCCGCTCGACGAACAGATGGTCGCCGGTCGTCACCCGCGCCCGGACGATGTCCTCGCCTTTCCGGAAGCTGGTCTTCTTGAACCGCTGCAGGGAATCGTCCAGCAGACCCAATTGCTCGGCGAAACGATCCGGCGGGAACCAGATGGTGACCTCGCCGGCGGTCGTCTGGAGGCTCTGCTTCGAGACGAACGGGACCACCGTCTTGGGTTGGGCATCGATCCCGGTGATCTCCAGGTCCTGGTCCGCGACCACGTGGTAGTAGCTGATGCCGTTGACCCAACGGTCCCATAGCCGCATCGGACCGGACGGGATGACGACCTCGGGCTTGTCGCGGAGGTCGTCGTAGGTGATGCCCCACAACGTCGGCTGCGCCGAGCCCGTCGGGATGACCATGGGCTGGACCAGGAACGCCCGGCTCCCGAGGATCAGGATGGCGATCTCGAGGAACATCACGGCGTATTCGCGGAAGTCGGCGTTGGGATACGGCCGCAACCAGCGGTTCGCCTCCTCCTCGAGCGAGGCCATCTGCGCCTTGATCGCCGCGGCATCGGCGCCGCTGCGGACGACCTTCTTCAACGCGGCCAACGCGGCCTCGACGTTGGCGATGTTCGCCCCGGGCAGCACGTCGCGCTGGTGGTCGAGGATCTTCTGGACGGTGTCGCCCAGTTCGCCGGCCTTGCGGACGGTGCGGGAGAAGAGCCAACGGAACAGATGCATGTGCTTCAGTGGTTGCGGAGCAGGAGGGCCTGGGCACCGGCGGCATCCGAGACGCCGACCGCCAGGTCGCGGAGCAAGCCGTCCTGCAAGGAGTAGATCCAGCCATGGACCTCCAGCTTCCGGCCTTCTTCCCACGCGCTCTGGACCATCGTGGTCTGGCAAACGTTCAAGACCTGTTCCGCGACGTTGAGCTCGCAGAGGCGGTCGACCTGGGCATCCTCGGAAGGGAGGGCGTCGAGCTCCGCGCGATGGCGCTGGCGGACATCGCGGATATGCCGGAGCCAGTTGTCGATGAGGCCGAGCCGGCGGTCCTGGAGCGCCGCCCGGACGCCGCCGCATCCGTAATGGCCGCAGACGATGATGTGCTTCACCCGGAGCACGGCCACCGCGTACTCGATGACGGAGAGGCAGTTGAAATCGGTGTGGATGACCAGGTTCGCCACGTTGCGGTGGACGAAGAGCTCGCCGGGCAGGAGATCGACGATCTCGTTGGCCGGCACGCGGCTGTCCGCGCAGCCGATCCACAGGTATTCCGGCGCCTGCTGCTCGGAGAGCTTCCGGAAGAACTGCGGGTCGCGGGTGCTGATCGCCCGGGCCCATTCGCGGTTCTGCGTGAAGAGATGCTCGAGCATGTCCTTCGCCGGTCGGATGCTAGGCCTTGAGGACCTCGATGAAGGCCTCCTGCGGGATGTTCACCGAGCCGATGCTCTTCATCCGCTTCTTACCTTCCTTCTGCTT